>NZ_JBFBAD010000030.1:0-60004 GCF_040682075.1 Actinoplanes sp. NPDC051411
CCGCACCCCTACCGAAGGCGCCTCGGGACAGGCCGCTGACGATCGCGCCGGCTTCCTTCTTCGCCGCCGATCTTCCCGCTGCTGCCGCCGCCTTGGCGCCCGCACCCTCCATCAAGGACGAGAAGCCGGCCTTGACCGCCTTGCCGCCGATCGAGCCGAGGCCGCCCATGACTCCGCCGACGACGGCGCCTTCGATGCCGGTGCCCACCAGGCCGCCGAGACTGAAGTTGCCCTTGTGTTCGACTTCCGTCTCGACCGTGTACTGGACCATGTTCGCCGCGGCGCCCGCGATGGCGCCGCAAGCGACCGCGCCCACGCCGGTCACGCCGAGCGCCGCCTCGCAGCCGATGCCGACGACGATGCCGGCGACCGTGCCTGCGATCGCCGCCTTGTGCTCGTCGGCCCAGTTGACCGCCTGGGTGAAGTGGTGCTTGAGGCCGCAGAAGTGGTGGCACGAGCTCTTCTTCTGCGACGACGGCGCATCGGTCTGGGCCGGGTCGCGGACGCTGGTCGAGTTCGGGGTGTACGGGTTCTCCGACTCCGGGGTGCCGCTGGTTTCGCCCTTGGGGAACATCTGGCCCGACGGGTCCGCGTGCACGATCGGGTCGTTGTCCGAGTAGGCGTAGCCCTCCATCGACTGCGGGTCGTTGGCGTCCAGCACCGGGTCGACCGAGATGAAGCGGCCGAGGCCGGGGTCGTACTCGCGGGCGCCGAGATGGGTGAGGCCGGTCGGATCGGCCGTCCCGCCGATGAAGCCCTTGTCGTTCGCCCAGGTCACCGCCGGGCCGCGCGGGGTGCCGAAGGGAGTCTGGCGCCGGATGGTCGCGGTCTGCGTCTTCTCGTCGAGCGAGACGTCCTGGGTGCCCTGGTGGTCGCTGGCCAGCCAGGTAAGCCCGGCGGACGTGCGCTGCGCGACCGTCCCGCCCCCGAAGGAGTAGTAGCGCGTGCAGCTCAGAGCCGACGTGCTGTTGGTGTAGCGCAACTCCTCGTTCGGCAGGTAGAGGGTCTTGCCGGTGGTGTCACGGCTGATCAGGCGGTTGCCGTCGGCGTCGTACAGGTAGCTGACCGAGCCCGAGGTGTCGGTGACGCTGGCCAGGTTGCCCTCGGCGTCCCAGTTCAGGGTCTGGGTGCCGTTCGCGCCCGGCCGGGTCTTGGTGTTGCCACCCTTGTCGTACGTGTACGCCGCGTTGTGCGTGCCCGTGTTGTCGGTGACCGTCGTACCCCGCAGGGCGTGCGGCTGCCCGGTCGTCGCGTCGGCCGGCGTGCTGTCGGTGTACGTGTACTTCGTCGTCACGTCGCCGTTGGGTGTCGCGTGGTCGACCAGCGACGCTCGCGCCCCGCCCGTGGTGTAGGTGTAGCTCTGCCAGTACGGCGCCGGCCCGCCCAGCACGGCCGCCGTCGGCGTCGAGGCACAGTCGTCGGCCGTCGGTGTCCACGCGTCCTGCAACCGCAGGTACCGGTCGTAGTTGAAGCACTGGATGTCGCTGTAGCCGCCGCCGGTCGGGGTGTCGGCGATCTCGGTGACGTTGCCCGCGTCGTCGTACTTGTAGTGCATGTCGCTGACCGTGTTCGGCGAGGCGCCGTCGCGGTGGACGCTGATCTCGTTGAGCCGGCCGGTGGTCGAGTCGGTGTCGTAGTTCAGGTACGCCCGCGACCCCTTGTCGCTGAACATCCCGGTGTACAGCGTGTATTGGGTCGCGTGCGCGAGCGAGTCGTACTGGCTGTCCGAGACGATGCTCGACTCGGCCTCGGTGCCGTACTGGTCGGCCAGGTCGAGCGGCTGGTCGTAGTCGTTATAGCCGTACAGCGCGTCCTCGGACAGCAGGTTGCCGGTCGCCGGGTAGCTGACCCCGCTGACACTCCCGTCCGGGTTGTAGCCGGTGGCGAAGGTGTACGTACCGCCGAGGCCGGTCTCGGCGCTCGGGATCGTCACGGAGGACTGCAGTGGCCGGTAGTCCTGGTCGTACTGGTCGACGGTGGTGACGTACCGGCGGTTGGAGTCGATCCGGCTGGTCTTGTAGAGCTGGCCGATCACCGGGGTCTTGCCGTCGGCGAAGGTCGACTGGTCGTAGTCCCACTGCGCGAGCTGCCCGGCCGACGTGACGCTGGCGCCCTTGTAGAGTCCGGTCTTGCGGTCCAGCGCGTCGTACGTATAGGTCAGCTGGTTGCCGTTGCCGTCCGTGCTGCCGGTCATCCGCCCGGCGACGTCGTACTTGCTGGTGCTGGTGCCCGCATCCGGGTCGCTCGCGCTGGTCTGGCGGCCGCGCAGGTCGTAGCCGTAGGTCCAGGTGCTGCCGTCAGGCGTGCTGACCGAGGCGACCAGACCCTTGCGGTTGTAGGCGTAGTCGGTGTGGTCGTAGTCGGTGCCGGTCGCCGACCGGGTCGGGTACTGCCGCACCTGGACCGTGTGGTCGCGACCGTCGGTCCAGGTCGACGACGCGGTCGCGCCGGCCGGCGGCTCGACGTCGGTGTGGTCGCCGCCGTAGACCGTGGTCGTACGCCACCGCTCGACGCCCTTGGGCTGGAAGATCGAGGAGATCGGCCGGCCGGCACCGTCGTAGACCATGCGGGTCTGATTCGGTACGTCCTGCTGGGTGAGCGGCTGCACCAGCTCGGTGCCGGGCTGCCCGGTCTTGTCGTAGTAGGCGCCGTAGTCGAGCACCTCGCGACCGGCCGCGTCATAGAACGTGTCGGTCAGAATCCGGCCGCCCTTCGGCGACGCCGTCTGCGTCTGCCGCGGCCTCAGGAGGCCGTCATAGAGCGCGTACGACTTGGTGACGCCACCTTTCGGGTTGAGGTGGGTGGTCGTCACCGCGTTCACGCCGTCGGGGCGGATCAGATAGCTGTACGCGACGTCCGCCGCGTCCGAGTTCGGGTCGCGCCCCGGAGACCACTCGCCGGTGAGCCGGCCGAGCCCGTCGTACTTCAGGGTGCTGCGCAGTCCGTTGACGTCGACCGTCGAAGTGGCCAGGCCCCAGGCCGGCTCGGTCACGGTGCTGGTGGTCCAGCCCATCGGATTGGTGTCGACGGTCTGGGTGACCGGGCCCGTGGTGGCCGGCGTGTAAGCGGTCGCCGAGTGGTGGTTGAGCGCGTCCCACGACTCGACCGAGCGGCCGAGCACGTCGTACGCGGTCTTGGTCACCGGGACGAAGGTCGGGTTGCCGTTGTTGTAGGCCGACATCTGGTCGGATTCGGTGATGTCGCCCTTGGTCGGTGCCACCCCGTACGCGTGGCCGTCGTACAGCGTCTCGGCGTCACCGATCACATCGGCTTCGGTGACCGGCTTGGTCGCCTCGTCGCCGCAGGTCATCGCGAACGTCCGGACCCGTTGCGGCATCGTCAGCAGCCAGGCCGAGGTGTTCCGCGGTTCGTAGTCGGTCACCGTGCACTGCTCGTCACCGGTGACCGCGTCGTCGCCGAAGTCGTCCTCCTTCGTGACCATGCCGTACTGGTCGAAGGACATCTTCGTGGAGGTGGTCCGCACCCAGGGGGCGTGGTCGAGGGTGACCCGCGAGTGGGTGCCCTGCGTGTCGACGAAGCGGGCGTACACCGTGGCGCCGGCGATCGTGCGGCTGGCGGTCGGTTCCGATTCCCACGGGTCGTCGATCTCACCCGACACCTCGGCGCCGTTGGGACCGCCGAGCAAGGTACGCGTCTCGCGCGTCATGCCGGAGAACGCGTCGTCGTCGCGTACGGAACCCTGCTGGGAATCGGTGACCGTGACCGACCGCTTGCCGGTCGGCAGGTGGTCGCCGTCCATGCCGCGGAAGAAGGTGGTCTCGGTGTAGGTCTGGGCGCCCGGATCACCGGTGGTCACGCCGACCTTGCCGTAGCCACGCCACTGCGACCAGGTCTTGGCGTCGTCCTGGATCAGGCCGTCGTCGTCGGTGTAGTGCCAGGCCGGCGTCCCGTAATACGTGTACTGGTGCAGGATCCGGGTCGATCCGCCGGTGCGGTCGGTCTCGGTGACCGCGTTGACCACGTACCGGTTGAAGTAGTCGGTCTGCTTCGGGAAGCCGGGCGGGGCCCACTTCACCGGATAGCAGCGCTTGTCGTTGTTCTCCGGTGACGACGGCATGCTCTTGCCGGCGACGCAGTCGGTGTCCAGGTAGTCGATGTGGACGATCGCGCCGGTCTCGGAGTTGATGTCGGTGACCCGCGGCCAGTTCATCGGCGGCGCGTTGTCCACCGCGTCGACCCGGTTCGCCATCGGCTTCCCGGTGAACGTGACGTCCGGCAGCGGGGTGGCCGCCCCGACCAGCCCGGAGTGCCCGACCTTGTCGAGCCAGAGACCGGCCCGGGTGCCGTCCTGCGGATTGGGGAACGACTGGGAGAGCGTCCACTGCTCGACGTTGCGGAACTTGCCGGTGAGCACCTCGTACGTGCTGGTGGTGATCGTGGTCAGCCGCTTGGTGCTGTAGAAGGACGGCATCCGGGCGTCGCACGAGGTGTCACTCGAGCAGGCCAGGTCCCACGGGGTGTCCGGCCAGTGCGTGGCGTCGTGGTTGGTGCAGTCGCTCTTGCACCGGTCGCCGTACGCGAAGTCGACCCGCGCCGCGGCGTGCCCGGTGAAGACGGTGTCCTTGCCGGTCGCCAGGTCGGGCTCCACGCGGGTGCCGTAGCTGACGTGGTCGAGAGTGCCGGCCCGGACGTACGACTTCACCTTGCCGGTGCCGGACTGGTAGCTGTTCGGGTCGGTCTTGTACCAGTACGACATGGTGTTGCCGTGCGGGTCGACGACGTAGTCGAGGTTCCACCGCCAGGCCTGGGTGCACGACGAGGTGGCGAACGTGTCGCCGTGGCAGGGCTCGTTCGGGTTGTTGCCGAAGACCGGAACGGTCCAGGTCGAGTTGGTCGTGTCGCCGCTGGTCCAGCCGGGCAGCTTGTTGCGGCCGAACCAGTACTGGGTGCCGTTGGGCGTGGTGACGACCCACCACTCGCCGCCCTGGGCGCCGTTGTCGGCCCCGGTCTTGTGTTCGACCCGGGAGCCGTCGTCGTTGCGCAGATGCCAGAGGTTCGGGTTCGTGGCGTCCTTGATCAGATCGCCGCCACTGCCGTTGAGGCTCAGCGTGGCGTTGTCGGTCGCCCAGCATTCGTCGTCGAAGTTCTTGTCGGCGTCGCCCGAGTTGTTGCCGCCGTCGGTGTCATCGCTGCAGGTCTTGTACCGCCGCTCGATGTAGCCGCTGGTCGACAGATCGAAGCCCTCACCGACCTCGGACGGCTGGTTGTTCGACGCCTCCATCAGACCATCGACCGACTGCGAGGAGTAGCCGAGTTCGACCGTCGGCGTCGGGCCGCCCATCGCGGGCGGCACGCGCATCGGGTACGAGTAGGAGAAGTTGCCCGACGAACTGCCGGCCGACCACGTGCCGGACGCGTTCAGCGAGGTCGCGCCGTAGCTGCCGGCCGGTCCGCTGGGCGCCGCGGCGAGCGCGAACAGCTGGCTGCCCCCGACCGAAAGGTTCGCGGTGGCCTCCTTCGCGACGACGTTGTTGGTCGTCGGCACGTCGGTGGCCCGGCAGCCGGCCTGCTGCGGTGTGCTCAGCGCACACTCGGGCAGCCGCGTCAGCCGGAGCCGCGTCGACCAGTCCGCGCCGAACGCCGTCGCGAACTTGCTGTAGTCGACGCTCACCCCGACCGGGGCCGCGGTCGTCGAGCTGTCGCCCCGGCGTACGCGAAAGAGCAGGCCGTGCACGTCGGCCCGGGCCGACGTCGCCTGATCCAGGACGTCGACGTGCATCTTGGACGGTCGCGCGGCTCCGGCGAGCGCCGTCTTGGCGGTCGACGCCCGGAAGCTCACCGGCGAGCCGGACGCGGACGCCGACAGCGCCACATCGGTGCTGCTCGCGGCCGGCCAGACCGGCGCCGGCAGGGCCGACGCCTGGGGTGGTTTCGCGACCGCGGCCGGCTTCGCCACCACCTTGCGCACCGGAATGCTCGGCTGCGCCGCCGCGGCGGGCGGGGTGTACGGCTTGGGCTTGGCCGCCCAGGCCGGCTGGTCCTGCATCGTGACGACGAGGGCGGCCGACAGCGCGAGGGCGAGGCCCGCCGAAAGGCGGCGGGACGTGCGGGACTTCACCGATGACCTCCGAGGATCAGGGTGCCGACGAGGGGATGAGCGTCAGGAGGCGGCAGGCGGACGGTAGACAACCGACAGCCCACGAGGAAAGCCGCTGCCATCCTCGTGATAGTCGAAGTCGATCCCGGTCTCGACGTTGTAGAAATAGACGGCAATCGGATACGGCACCACGCTTGGATCCGGGGGCGTCAGGAAGACCGTCTTCAGGGTGCCGTCCTCGTCGTAAATCGTCTCCCAGGTCAAGTGCACGTCGGGCCGCTCAGAAAAGGCGTAGTTGCGCGCCTCAACCACGAACTCTCTATGCGGAGCGGTGCCGACCGTGGCGGTCAACAACTGCGACTGGTCATCTGCCTTCCAGTTCGCTCCCGGCCAGAACTCGAGGTCTCCGCCGGTGAAGAAGTTGTCACCACCGGGCACGGAATCCGGGTCCCGGCGAATGTACAGATTGCCGGGTTCGATCGTGCCATTGGTGTAATTCACACCGAAGAACGGGAACGGGAACGGAAGGTCGATGGCGGTCCCGTTGGACGGCTGGAGGGTTTCACCGGGAATCCAGTCAACCTGCTCGAGATCGCAGGTGTAACCGAACCCGTTCACGAAAGTGCCGACGGGTATGTCCAGGTCGGTGTCGCCCTCGATGTCGACTTCCTGTCGGAAGCCCTCGCAGTTGTGGCGTGTTTCAGCCTCGTAGACACCGGGTTCGACGTAGTTGAACTGGTAATGGCCGTCGGCGTCGGTCGTCGCGGTCAGGTTGTCGAGGGTCACGTCCTGATCGGCCGCGGGCACGCCGTCCTTGGTGACCGTGCCGGCCACCCGGCCGCCGCCGAGATCGTTGGGCTGGTCCGGATAGTGGAACGTGACCGCCGTGCCGGAGACCAGGTTCGGTTCCTCGAACGAGTACTGCAGGGCATAGTTGCCGCCCGGGCTGGTGATGCCGACCGTGCTCGCGCTTCCCTTGCTGACGTCGTCAGTCAAGCCCGAGTAGTTGAAGGTGATATCCCCGTTGGGCGACAGCAGCGCCTCGTAGCTGAAGTACGGCCGTTTGGTCGCCTTGGCCACCCGCCATTCGACGACGAACCGCTGACTCGCGCCGCTGCCGACTGTTCCCGTGTAGATACCGCCGCCGTCGGCCTTGTCCGGATAGGAGCCTCCGAAGAGCGGCAGGATTCCGGCCAGCGGCACGTCCCACCGGTCGGGCAGGCTGGCCGAGTAGTACCAGGCGTAGGGCCCGGAATCGACGAACGACACCGAGCCGTTGTCGGAGATCCAGACCTTGTCGAAGGTCTGACCGTAGTAGGTCATGCTGAAAGGCAGATTCACCGGGCCGGTCACGTCACTGCCGGCGTTCTCAGTGAAGGACAACGCGGTGGTGCCGGAGACAAAGGGTGTGTTCGCGGCCGTCGTGCAGGTATAGCCGAACGCGTCGGACTCGGGCGCCAGGTTGAGGTCGATGACTACCGCCCGGTCGACGTCGACCTCGGTGGTGGCGACCTGGCCGGCGCAGCCGACCCCGCCGAACGAGGCGGTCACGTCGAAGGTGCCCGCGGTGATCCCGGTGAACGAGTACGCACCCGTCGAACCGGTGGTCAGCGTGAGGTCGCCCGGCGACAGCGTCACCGTCGCCCCGCTGATCGGCGACCCGCTGATCGCGTCGACCACCTTGCCGGTCAGGGCCGGCGCCTCGTCGAACTCCAGCGGCGTCGACGCGATCGGCGACTTGTTCCCGGCCGCGTCGATGCCCTGGACGAGCAGGTCCGGGGTGCCGACCGCGGTGCCGGTCAGGTTTACCGTGGTCTGCCCGCCCGCGGCCGGGAGCGTCACCGTGGTCACCGTCCCGGAGACGCCCAGCTGATACTGGATCTTCGTGACCGCCGTGTCCCCACCGGCACTCAGCACCGCCGGCAGCGACCGCCCGACGTAGGACGAGGTGCCACCGGTCATCGTCACGATCGGCGGGTTGGGCAGCCCGACCAGGGTGAACTCGTGTTCGGCGCTACCGACCGCGCGGCCGTACACGCGTACGTCGTCGATCGCGCCGGGGAAGAACCCGGTCGGCGCCCCGGCGGCCCGGCCGCGGCCGACCGTGACGCCTCCAGCGGCGTCGAAGGTCGTCGACGTGGCCGTCGCGGTCTGCAGAGTGCCGTTGACGTACAGCTTCAGCGCGTGGGTCGTGCCGTCGTAGGTGGCGAACAGCCTCGTCCACACGCCGGTGGTGACCGTCGAGTTGGACAGCACCGCGGCCGTGGCCGGCGCGTCGACGTCGGTCGCCGCGACCGCGAACCGCCACTTCTTGTCGGTGACGCTGTAGCTGAGGAGGAACGGCGAGGTGCGCGTTCCGTCCTGCGCCGCGATGACGCGCTGGCCGCTGCCGGCCGCGCTGTCCAGCCGTACGATCGCCGCGACCGTGAAGCTCTTGTTGGAATGCAGCGTGATCGCCGCGCCGGTGCTCGGGTCCTTGGTCACGATCGGCCCGGTGGTCGACGCGTACGCCGAGGTCCCGTCGCCGACGAACGCCTTGCCGTAGCTGCCCCGGCCGGCCGCCCACGTCCCGCCGTTCACGGTCAGCGCGTTGCCGTGCTGGCTGTCGTCGGTGCCGTCCGCCCCGTCGAAGGTCCACCGCGCGTCCGGCCCAGTGCCCGCCCGCACGCTGAACGTGTACGTGTAGGCCGCCGAATAGTTGCCGGCCTTGTCCCGGGCCCAGACGTGCATGTTGTAGGTCTGGTCGGCGACCGGGCTGAGCGAGATCGTCGCGGTGTGGTCGGTCGCGGTCGCGGCGACCTGGGTCGCGGCGGCCGGGCTGACCGCCGGGTCGAGGCTGTACGCGTAGCCGTAGAAGTCGCCCGGCACCGTGGCCGGCGGCTTGAGCACGAAGTTGCCCGGGGTTCCGACGCCACCGTGGAACTGGCCGTCGTTCGGATAGTCGGTCGAGGTCACCGCGCTCGGCGCGCCCGGCGCCGTCACATCGACTTGGAATTCACAAGTGGCTGAATATTGCCCGCTGTCGATTCCGTCGTTGGCGATCGCCTGCACGACGTAGATGCCGCCGTCGGTGAGTTTGCCGGACGGGATGGTCGCGTTGGCGTACTGGCCGGAGACGATCGAGCCCTGCGCGACGGACAGGCTGCCGGTCCGCGCCCCGCCGGAGCTGTTCCACCAGTAGAAGGTGCCCTTGAGCAGCCGGACGGTTCCGTCCGGGTCGGTGAGCCGCGCTTTCAGCGGCGGCGTCAGCGTGCGCATGTACGGCCGGGAAGCCCCCCGAACGCAGGGCTGACCGTTGATGGTCATCGCGTCCGGGGCGTTCGGGTACGAGTTGTAGGTGACGGTGAGCAGCGCCGTGCCCGCGTCGAACTTCTTCCAGTTGGTGATGTCCGTTTCGCTGACCTCGCGCAGGCCCAGGGTCAGCGTGCTCGCGGTCCCGGCCGCCGCCTTCTGCACCGCACCGGTCACGCCCCACTCGGTACGCCGCCGGACCCGGTCGTACGCGTGGCTGTTGGCGGTGGCGACCACCGCGCCCCACGTGCTCGCGTTGTTGGACCAGGTCGTGCTCGAGCTGATGTTGCCGGCGACCCGCACCTGCGTGCCGTGGTCGGTGTTGTTGTACGAGTACACCGTGTCCATCGACAGCTTGGCGTCCTGGATGTGCTTGTGCAGCAGGCCGGAGACGCCGAACGCGAACAACGCCCGATAGATCATCGACTGCGGCGAGTTGGTGTAGCCGACCTTCGCGCACTGGATCGAGCTGTACGGCGACGGGCAGTCCTGCTTGTCGTAGCTCCAGTAGGACTGCGAGGGGAAGGTGCTGTTGATCATCGTCCAGGCGGACTTGCCGAGCGCCGGGTCGATGTAGACCGGGAACTTCGTCGCCTTGTTTCGCAGCATCGTCAGGTCGGGGTGCACCACCAGCTCATTGCCGGCCAACTGGACCGGCATGGCGCGGCGGACCTTGCCCGGCACGGCCAGACGCGAGGAGTGGACGCTCCCGTCGCCGGCCGGCTTGCTGGAATCCCACATGACCGGGTTGCCGGATCCGAACAGCGTCGCGCCCGAGTTGTCGACCGCGGTCAGCGCCCCGCCCGCGTCCTGCCGCAGCCGCAGCCCGGTGGCCGTCGTCGTGAAACGCACCGCGGAGAGCGCCGGGTCGGCCGCCGCTTTCGGGGTCTTCACCACCAGCATCTCGGCGAAGCCCTCGGTCTGCGCGGTCAGCACCAGGTCGACGCCGGGCAGAACGTCGGTGTACGTGGCGTTGGCCCCGGACAGCTTCGGCGCCGGCAGGGCACTGGGCCAGCGCAGCCCGAGCCGCGACTTGCCCTGGCCGATCGTCGCGGCGTCGGCGGCCCCACCGCCCGAGAACGAGAGCTGGAGCGAGGTCGCGGCCGGCACGATCCGGCCCGAGGCGTCGCGGTGCAGGGTCGGGTCGGGCTTGACCCAGCGCCCGGCCGTGTCGTGCACCCGCTGGACGACCGCGGCCGACTGCACGGTGAACGAGCCGTTCACGTTCGCGAAGACCTGGGTCTTCTCGTCCCGGTCGGCCAGCACCTCAACCCGGCCGTGGCAGGTGGCCGCGGCGCGAACGGCCGCGTTCTCGTCGTTCGCGGTAGCTGGACACTTGGCGGCCTTGGGCGCCGCGACAGCCGGCGAGGGGCCGGCGAGGACCACCGCCGATGTGGTCGGCAACAGCGCCGCGGTCAGCAGGGACAGGAAAAAACGCGCACGCCGATGCACCGACACTGCCGACTCCCCCGTGGCTCAGAGTGTTGAGCCGAACCCTAAGAGAGACGGTGATCTCTAGTCAATATCATCTATGTGAACCGGGAATCGCGAGGCGGGCACAAAGCCGCGAGACGCTATAAAAGGATTACCGAGCGGGCGCCCTCGCCGCGGGACATGCGGTCGAAGGCGGCCGGAACGTCGGCCAGGGTGATGCGGTCGGTGATCAGATGGTCGAGCGACAGCGTGCCCGCCAGCACGTCCGCGGCCAGCGCCGGGACCTCCACATCCGGGTCGGACGAGCCGTAGACCGACGACCGCAGGGTGCGCGCCGACGAGAAGATGTCGAGGGCGCTCAGCGACACCATGTCGTCGTTGGCGCCCATGCCGACCACCGTGACCTGGCCGCCGCGGCGGGTCGCCCGCCACGCGGCCCGGATCGTCGCCGAGCGGCCGACGCACTCGAACGCGTGGTCGGCGCCCAACCGGGCGGTGCGGCCCCGGATCTCCTTGGACAGCGAATCCGACGACACCAGGAAGTCGGTCGCGCCGGCCGCCTCGGCCAGCGCCTTCTTGGCGGTGGACACGTCGACCGCGATCACCGCCGAGGCACCGGCCGCCCGGGCCGCCGCGACCACCGACAGGCCGACGGCACCGAGGCCGATCACGACCACCGTCTCGCCCGGCCGCACGCCGGCCGTGTTGCGGACCGCGCCGGCGCCGGTGAGCACCGCGCAGCCGAGCAGGGCGGCCCGCTCGAAGTCGAGAGACGCGGGGACCGGCACGACCGCGTTGGCCGGGGCGACCACCTGCTCGGCGAACGCGCCCAGACCCAGGCCCACGAACACCGGGTCACCGTCCACTGTGATGCCGTTTTCCAGGGCGGCCACCCCGGACGACGTCGAGCAGAGCCACGGCTGGCCGTGGGTGCAGAACCAGCACTCCCGGCACGCCGGCTGCCAGTTGAGCACGACGTGATCACCGACGGAGACCCGTGTGACGTGTTCGCCCGCCTCGACCACCTCGCCGGCCGCCTCGTGACCCAGGACCAGCGGGTAGGGCGGGGTCAGCGTCCCGTTGACCATCGACAGGTCGGAGTGGCAGACGCCGGCCGCCCGCACGCGTACGCGCACCTGGCCCGGCCCGATCTCGGGCAGGCGGAGCTCCTCGACCGCGGGAGCGGAGCCGGCCGACCGGACGACGACGCCCGGGAAGTAAGGATTCACCGTTGAATCGCTTTCGTCTGCTGGAACTCGGCCAGACCGTACTGACCCAGCTCGCGCCCGATCCCGGACTGCTTGTAGCCGCCGAACGGGGCGAACGGGTTGAACGCGCCGCCGTTGACGTCGACCGCGCCGGTCCGCAGCCGCCGGGCCACCGCCAGCGCGCGATCGGGAGAGCCCCACACGCCGCCGGCCAGCCCGTACCGCGAGTTGTTGGCGATCGCGACCGCGTCGTCGTCGGAGTCGAACGGGATGATCGACAGCACCGGGCCGAAGATCTCCTCCTGGGCGAGCTCCGAGGCCGGGTCGACGTCGGCGAACACGGTCGGCGCGACGAAGTGGCCGGCCGAGGGCAGCGGCGCGTCGAGACCGCCGGCCACCAGCCGGGCCGAAGCCCGCTCGACGAAGCCGAGCACCCGGGCCTTCTGCGCCGCCGACACGAGCGGCCCGAGGCGGGTGCCGTCGTCGAACGGGTCGCCGACCGAATAGGAGCCCGCGGTCTTGGCGGCCAGGGAGACAGCCTCGTCGTAGCGCGACCGCGCGACCAGCATCCGCGTCCAGGCCGTGCAGGTCTGACCGGAATTCAGGAAGGCGTTGCCCACCCCGACCTTGACCGCCCGGGTCACGTCGGCGTCGTCGAGGATCACGTTGGCCGACTTGCCGCCCAGCTCGAGCGCGACCCTGGCGATGCGGTCGGCCGCCGCGTGGGTGATCGCGCGGCCGGTCGCGGTCGAGCCGGTGAACGACACCATGTCGACGCCGGGGTGACCGGCGATGGCCGCTCCGACGACCGGGCCGGTGCCGGTGACCAGGTTGAGAACGCCGGCCGGCACGCCCGCCTCGTCGGCGGCGTCGAACAACAGGTATGCCACCAGGGGCGTCAACTCGCTCGGCTTGAGCACGACCGTGCAGCCCGCGGCGAGGGCGGCCGCGACCTTGGCCACCACCTGGTGCAGCGGATAGTTCCACGGGGTGATCGCGCCGACGACGCCGACCGGTTCGTGGACGACCAGCGAGTTGCCCACGGTCTCCTCGGGCACCGGTCGCGCGGCCAGATCCGCGTACCCCCGAAGGACCGTGAGCGGGAGTCCGGCCTGGACCCGCTCGGCGACCTTGCGCGGCGTGCCGAGCTCGAGCCCGACCGTGCGGGCGATGTCGCCCGCCCGGGCGGCGAGCGCGGCATGCAGCCGGTCGAGCACTTCGCCGCGCGCGGCCATCGACGTGCCCGCCCAGCCGTCGAAAGCGGCGCGAGCGGCCGCGACCGCACCGTCCACATCGGAGGCGGTGCCGGCCGGAACGTGGCCGAGCACCTCCTCCGTCGTCGGATTTTCCACCTCGATGGAAGAAGGCGACGAGGACGGAACCCACTCACCACCGACATAGAGCCGGTCACGCTCGAACGTCATCAACAAGCCCCTTCTGTAACCGCAAGCCATTGATCAGCAAATCCAGGCCGAGCTCGAACGCGCCCTCGTCCACCGCCACATGATGCTCCGCCAGCCGGGGCGCCGCCTGCAGGTGTGGATAACTCTCGTAGAGCGCGGGATCGATGTGGAAACCGAGCGCGAACGAACCGAGCGCCGACCCGGTCACCAGATAACGCATCAGGGCACCGATGTGCGTGGCCCGCGCGGGCGGCCAGCCGGCGTCGATCAGAGCGCCATAGACCACGTCGGCCATGGCCAGAGCGGCCGGCCGGCGGCCGGGGCCGTGCGCCAGCACGGGTACGACGTTGGGGTGCGCGACCAGCACGGCGTGGTAGGCGCGCGCCCACGACCGCAGCGCCGATGCCCAGTCCTCGGAATCGAACGCGCTGAGGGAGACCTGCGAGATCAGCGCATCGGCCACCGCGTCCAGAATGTCGGCTTTGGTGGCGAAGTGGTTGTAGAGCGACGGCCCCTGCACACCCAACTCGGTCGCGAGCCGGCGCATCGACAGCGCTTCCAGTCCCTCGGCATCGACCAGCGCCGAGGCCGCATCGACGATGCGTTGCCTGGTCAGCAGCGTCTGCCGGGGCCGGGCCATCACCACTCCCTGAGAAATGCCGAACAAAGAAGCACTGGACGTGTAAAAACTTACGCCGCTAGTTTAAGCCCATGGACTTCTCCCTCAGCGACGAAGAGCGTGCGATTCGCGATACGGCCCGTCAATTCATCACCCGCGACGTCATGCCGCTGGAGCAGGAGGCCCTGCTGCGGGAGCGTCGCCACCAGCCCGGCCTGGAGCGCAGCGAGCTGCGCGAGCTGCAGCTCAAGGCGAAGAAGTTCGGCTTCTGGGGCCTCTCGACCCCCGAGGAGTACGGCGGGATGAACCTCCCGGCCGTCCTCCAGTCGCTCGTCTGGACCGAGGTCGGCCGCACGTTCGTGCAGTTCAAGTTCGGTGGCGAGGCCGACAACATCCTCTACTACGCGAACGAGGACCAGAAGAAGGAGTTCCTGGTCCCCACCATCGAGGGTGAGCGGGTCTCCTGCTTCGCGATCACCGAGCCGGGCGCCGGTTCAGACGCGGCCAACATCAAGCTGCGCGCGGTCCGGGACGGCGACGACTGGGTGCTCAACGGGGAGAAGACGTTCATCACCAACGGCAACGACGCCGACTTCGTGATCGTGGTGGCGGTGACCGACCCGTCCCGCAAGGCCAGCGAAGGGGGCGCGACCGCGTTCCTGGTCGACCGCTCGATGGGCTGGCGCTCGGAGTTCATCCAGACCATGGGCGAGGGCGGCCCGGCGTCGCTGATCTTCGAAGACGTCCGGGTGCCGGCCCGCAACATGCTCGGCGAGCTGGGCCAGGGCTTCGAGCTCGGCATGAAGTGGATCGGCAAGGGCCGCTATCTGATCCCGTCGAACGCGCTGGGCATCGCCGAGCGCGCGCTCGGCATGGCGATCGAGCACGCCAACACCCGCGAGACGTTCGGCAAGAAGATCGGCACCAATCAGGCGATCCAGTGGATGATCGCCGACTCCGAGGTGGAGCTGGAAGCGGCCCGCTGGCTGATCCTGCGCGCTGCCTGGACGGTGGACCAGGGCTGGGATCCACGGCATGCTTCGTCAATGGCGAAGCTCTACGGCGCGGGCATGGTCAACCGGGTCGTCGACCGGGTGATGCAGGTCCACGGCGGCATGGGTTACACCCGGGAGCTTCCGATCGAGCGGTGGTACCGGCAGGTGCGGCTCATGCGCATCTACGAGGGCACCGACGAGATGCAACGGCTCATCATCGCCCGTGACCTGCTCCGCGGGTACACCAAGATCGGAGGGCATCTCAATTGACCACTCTCTCCTTGGCGACCGTCCTCGCCGAGTCCGCCCGCCGCTACCCCGACAAGATCGCCGTGATCGACGGCCCGGCCCGCATCACCTACCGCGACCTCTGGGCCGAGTCCCTCGCCTACGCGGCCGGGCTGCGTGAGCTCGGCATCGGCAAGGGCGACAAGGTCGCCGTCCAGATCCCCAACCTGGCCGACTTCCCGCGCGTCTACTACGCCGCCCTGGCGGTCGGCGCCGCGGTGGTCCCGGTGCATCTTCTGCTCACGCCGGCCGAGATCGCGTACGTGCTGACCGACAGCGGTGCCAAGCTGCTCGTCGCCCACTCATCGCAGTTGGCCAACGGTGCCGCGGCCGCGCGGCTGGCTCAGGTGCCGGTGGCCGTGGTCGGCCCGCTCCCCCCGGACCTTCCGTCGGCGCCCCCGCGCCTGGAAGAGGTGTCGGCCGCGCTCACCCCGCTGCGCACCTACGAGACCGTGGAGGCCGAGGACGTCGCGGTCGTCTTCTATACCAGCGGGACGACCGGCAAGCCCAAGGGCGCGCTGCTCACCCACCTCAACCTGGTGATGAACACGATGGTCAACGTCTTCGACATCCACGAGATGCACGACGACGACGTGGTGATGGGCTGCCTGCCGCTGTTCCACATCTTCGGCCAGACGGTCGGCATGAACGGCACCTTCCGCCTCGGCGGCACCCTGGTGCTGCTCCCCCGGTTCACCGGCGAGGCCGCGATCGACTTGATGGTGAAGGAGAACGTCAAGGTCTTCCACGGCGTCCCGACCATGTACATCGCGCTGCTCGACGCCGCGGCGAAGGCCGACCGGCTGCCCGAGCTGCGACTGTGCGTCTCGGGCGGGGCGGCGCTGCCGGTGGCGGTGCTGGAGAAGTTCAACGAGGTGTTCCACGCCGAGATCTTCGAGGGCTACGGCCTGTCCGAGACCTCGCCGACCGCGACCACCAACCAGCCCGCGTACGGCATCCGGGCCGGCACGGTCGGCCACTCGGTGTGGGGCGTCGACGTCGAGGTGGCCCGGCCCGAGGTCGACGACCGGATCGAGCTGATGGCGCCGGGCGAGCTCGGCGAGATCGTGATCCGCGGGCACAACGTCTTCGCGGGCTACCTCAACAACCCGGAGGCGAGCGCGCAGGCACTGGTCGACGGCTGGTTCCGCACGGGCGACCTGGGCACGAAGGACGCGCACGGCTTCATCACCATCGTCGACCGCAAGAAGGACCTGGTCATCCGGGGCGGCTTCAACGTCTATCCGCGCGAGGTCGAGGAGGCGCTGGCCCGCCACCCGTCGGTGCTGCAGGTGGCGGTGATCGGCGTGCCCGACCCGGTGCACGGCGAGGAGATCTGCGCGGTGATCGTGCCCGATCCGGGCGGGGTGACGGCCGACGAGCTCATCGAGTGGTCGAAGGAGCGGCTCGGCCGGCACAAATACCCGCGGCAGATCCGGTTCGTCGAGACGCTGCCGCTCGGGCCGAGCATGAAGGTGCTCAAGCGGGAGCTACGAAAGACCTTCTCCGAGGAGCAGGCCGGGTAGTTCGGCGACGATCGGCTGGTCCGCGGGCAGCCAGGGCACACTGTCCAGCTCGTCCGCGGCCAGCCAGCGCATGGACCGGTGCTCGAGCGCCCGCGGCTGGTCGCCGCCGAGAAGGCGTACGGCGAAGACGCGCAACACCGCGCGCCCGTGGGCGAGCGGCACGTCGGGGCCGACCCGGTCGCCGACCTCGACGCGTACGCCCAGCTCCTCGACGCACTCGCGGGCCAGCGCCTGCTGGTCGCTCTCGCCCGCTTCGACCTTGCCCCCGGGGAACTCCCAGCGGCCGGCGGCCTCGGGCGGCGACGAGCGCTCGCAGGCCAGCACGCGACCACCAGTGATGATCACAGCCGCCACGATGACCCTGGGTGATCGCGGCTGTTTAACACTGCGTTCCTGCGGCATGAGATCAGAGCTTCCCACAAAACTTAACCGTTCAGCGTGCCCGAGGCGTCCCGATCGTCACGCAAACACGCATATGTGGGCGTGGACATGTTTGACACGGAAGACAAGACTGTCAGGACCGACCATGACGACACGGCGACAGTTTGGCCACAAGCCGGCAACGACGCCGAGGGGGGTGCGGCGATGCGGGCCAGAAGACGGCGCACGAACGGGACCGACTATCTGAGCGACGCCTTGGCTCTGCTGAGCGGCTGGACGCGCGACGGCGTTCAGCTCAAGCGGGAACTCGCGTGCGACGACAGTCAGCATGCCGCATTGACCGAACGGATCAAGGTGGCGGCCGACACACTGCACATTCGGCCCAGCATCCGGCGCCTCGATGGTCACACTCAGATCCTGCTCGGCGATCGAGACGCCGAAGCCATTACCGACGGTGAAGTCACCCTTGCGGCGCGAATCGAAGACTTCTACCGGACCGTCGTGGGGATCCAATAGTCCGAGATCGCTACGCTGCCCGGCATGAGCGATGTCGTCTACGACAAAAAAGAGCAGCTGGAGCAGATCGAAAGCGGTCTGCTGGAGGGCGAGCAGATCGTCGCGGTCTACGACGCGATCGGGGTCGGCAGCGGGTTCCTCGGCCTGACCAACCGGCGGATCATCATCAAGGACAAGTCCTTCGTCGGCAACCGGGTCGCGCTGACCAGCGTTCCGTACTCCAAGGTGAGCAGCGTCAGCGTGGTCAGCAACAAGAACTGGGTCGGCCAGTTCTTCTCCACCGGCACTCTCGCCATCCAGTGCGACGACAAGCTGTACGAGGTGGAGTTCCGCGGCTCCGAGAAGACGCACCACGCCCACAACGTCATCCTGCATTACGCGTCGTAACGCAAGACCCGCGTCGGCAGCGGCGTCTCCGTCACGGAGCCGTCCGCTGCCCGATTCAACGCGTAACCCAGCGGCCCCTCCCGGTCGGCGACCGCCTCGACGAGCTCGGTCCCCCGGTAGAGAAGCCCGGCACCGTCGTCCGTCGCGTACCCGTCGCTCAGCGTGCCGTCGCCGATCAGCTCGTGCATCTTGGGCCGGCGCTGAGCCTCCCCGTCGTAGTGCACGCCATTGCTGTACGGCAGCCAGCCGAGCCCGTCGGTGAAACCGCGCAACTCGGCTCCGAAGCTGTCGGTCGAGCCGCCCCGGTGCCAGCAGATCGAACCGGCCGAGACTCCGGCGAGGACCACTCCGGACTGCCAGGCCTCGTGGAGGATCTCGTCGAGGCCGTGCGCCCGCCAGACCGCGCAGAGATTGGCCACGCTGCCGCCGCCGACCCAGATCACGTCCTGGCTCAGCAGGTGGGCCCGGATGTCGGCGACGTTGGGCATCGGGAACAGCTGCAGGTGCGAGGGCACGAACTCGGTGCCGGCGAACGCGGCGTAGAAGGCGCCGATGCGGGCCTCCGGGTCGCCGGTGGCCTGATAGAGCCCGCAGATGCGGGGTGCCTCCCGTTTGCCGGACAGCTCGGCCGCGAACCGGTGGATCCGGCCCGGCCGGTGGCTGAACAAGCCGTAGGCACCGGGCTCGAAGCTCGCGCTGGTGGCCAGGATGGTGGGGGCGTCAGCAGTCACCTGATCATCTTCGCGCACGCGTCGGCGGTGTCCAGCACGAGATCGGCGGCCTCGTCGATCGCGCTGGTGAGCCGCTCGGGATCGCCCTCGAGATGGCCGAAGACGGCCTCGGCCCGCTCCCGGAACCCGGCCGGCGCACCCGGGATCGCGGCCGTCGCGGCCACCGCGCCCTTCTCGTTGACCAGCCACCGCCGCCCGGCCCCGTGCAGGGCGTGCACGCACACCCCGACCAGCCGGAACAGGCAACCGGCCACATAGGTGCAGTCGCGGCGGGACACCGCTTTTCGGGCGACCGCGACCAGGAAGTCACCCTCCCACAGGCCACCGACCAGAGCCTGGGTCAGCGCGGGCGGATAGACCCGCACCTGCTCCCGCAGCGCGGCCAGTTCACCCGACGGATCGGCGAGGATCCGCCCGAGCGCCAGCTCACCGGGATAGGCGATGTCGACGAACCCGAGCGGATGGCCGGCCTGATGGTGGAACGAATAGCGTCCCTCCCGCGCCGACTCCCAGACGGCGGCGACGCGATCGAGGTCGCGATAGATCCAGTCGACCGGCTCGCCCTCGATCCGCAGCCAGCCACCGCCGTCGACCCACGGGCCCCAGCCGCCCGGCTCGGTGACCGCGGCGGACGGTCCGCCGACCCGCTTGGCCAGGGCGTCCAGCGCCTCGGTGTCGAGCGGGCGGCGATAGTAGAGGCCGAGGTCGGTGTCGGACTCCGCGGTGTGGTCGCGGCGGGCCCGGCTGCCTCCGAGCACGACGCCGATCACCCCGGGCACGGCCGCCAACCGCTCGGCGAGTTCCGTCAGTTCCATCTATGCGCCCTGCTGTGGGAGATGAAATGCCCGGTTGTCCATCCGTGAATTCTGTCGACCGCGGGCCCGCTTCAACAACCGCGCCCGCGTCCGCCGCCCCGCCGGTGTCCGCTTCCGGGGCCCTGTCCGTCTCCCGGGCCGCCGGACAGCAGCCCGAGATCGTTGCCGCTGACGTTGACCTGTCCGCTCTCCTCGACCTCACCGCTCTCGCCCCGCCGGTGATGCCCGCAGGTCGCATCGCGGCCGATCGGCACACAGAAGTCGAGCGCGGCGCCGCACCTGTCCGTTTTGTCGCCCACGGCGATCACTTCCTGCTGCGGCGGCCGGGTCACGGTCGAATCGACCAGACGCCGATCGATCGGCTTGCCGTCGGTCAGCGTCACCAGATAGCGCAACGTCTCTTCGCCGGCCACGCCGGGCGTCCGCACCTGCTGGCTGCCGCTCGGCAGGCCCGGGTCACGCACCGTGCGGGTTCCGAACGGGACCTCGCGGGTCTCCGTCTCGGTCCGAGTGGTGATCACCGACTGGGTGGACGGCGCCGCGGCCACGGCCGCCGTCACCGGACTCGGCTCCGCCTTCGCCGACGACCGGGCATCGAGCGGCACCGGGCCGCGGACCGGGTTCCGGCTTCCCGACCGGTCGGCCTCGGCCGACGTACGCCCGGGGACCGCGACCGGGTTCCGCAGAAGCGGCTCCGGCTGCGGCCCTTGGGGAGTGGCGGCACCGGGCACGGCCGCGTCGCCGACCGCGGTGACGATCCGGGGTTTGGCGCCGTCCTGGGTGAGCGCCGCGATGCCGGCCACCCCGCCGCCGATCGCCATCAGCAGCGCACCGGCGCCGGCCGCCATCCGTACGCCGAACGGCAAGCGGGCCCACCAAGACTTTCGTGGCATTTCGAGCAGTTGCCGCAGTGAGTCACTAGTTGTCTGGTTTTGCACCAAAGTATTGTGCAGTGTCCGGACCGCCGGACAAGGATCGACGGTCCACCCGATCGGATGACCTCGCCCGTCACAGACGGACTTCAGACATCCTTGTTCGGCTGTGTCGCTCGATCCTCGACGGGTTGGACGCGGGTGGGCCGGTGGGCCGCCGGCCCACCCGCGGCGGACGGCCGGCATCCGTGACCGCCCGCTCCCGGAGGACGGGCCGCCACCCCCATCAGACGGCGGGCCGCCTATGCCTGCCCACGACCGCGGCCGGCCGGCCCAGGTGCTGCCGCCTGTCTCAGGCCGCGACCGGCTGGCGCAGGTGCTGCCGCCTCTCTCAAGCCGCGACCGGCTGGCGCAGGTGTTGCCGCCTCTGTCAAGCCGCGACCGGCTGGCGCAGGTGCGCCAGGGCCTCGCTCCAGGTGACGACCTGGTCGAGGACCGTGTCGAGAACCTGCTCGTGCCGCTCAGTGGGCACGAACGTGCTGTAGTTCTCGAAGTCGGTCAGGAGCGAGAGCGCGAGCTGGGCCCGGACGTCGGCCATCATCAGCTCGCCGGCGACCAGGCGCAGGTTCTCGACCGCGCGGGCACCGCCGACCGAGCCGTAGCTCACGAACCCGACCGCCTTGTTGTTCCACTCGGCGAACAGGTAGTCGATGGCGTTCTTCAGCACGCCCGAGGTGGAGTGGTTGTACTCCGGCGTGACGATCACGAAGCCGTCGAACGAGCCGATCTTGGCGGCCCACTCGAGGGTGTGGGGGTTGCTGTACTGCCCCATCGCCGGCGGCAGGGCCTCATCGAGGTGGGGCAGCTTGTAGTCGAGCAGGTCGATCAGTTCGAACTCCGCGTCGGTGCGCTTCGACGCGATGTCCAGCACCCACTTGGCCACCGCCTCGCCGTTACGGCCCGGACGCGTGCTGCCGAGGATGATGCCGATCTTGGTCATGGAGGGCTCCGTTCGGTTTTCCCGTGACGACCTTTGAATGCTTCGTCATGCAAATAATGATTCGCCGAGGTCGTAGTATCAATGTCATGTCCGCCACAGCCCCCGCGCCGCCGCCGCTGCCGGACGGCCTCCGTCCGCTCGACGCCGACGAGGAGGCAGTCATGCGCTCTCTCGGCCGCTTCCTGCGCGTGATGCCGCGCGTCCTCTCGGCCGACCTCGAACGCGAGCAGCGCATGACCTCGAGCGAATACGCGACGCTCCGCCACCTGTCCGAGTCCCGGTGCGGCACGCTGCGCATGAGCGAGCTGGCCCAGGCGTGCGACATGTCGCTGAGCGGCATGACCCGGCTGGCCGACAAGCTCGAGTCGCTGGGCTATCTCCGCCGCATCAAGTGCGCCGACGACGCCCGCGGCTCCAACGCCGTGCTGACCGAGAAGGGCCTCGCCCGCCTCCAGGAGGCCTGGCCGACCCATTTGGCCAGCGTCCGCCGGCACATCTTCGACCACCTCGAGGGCATCGACCTCGCCAAACTGGCCACCGCGTTCAACGAGATCGCCAACGACGCCGGTTGACGCATTCCCTTATGGGTATACGATCGTCGCATGGCACGAGCGGCGACGACGACGGACGCGTTCAACGCGGTGGCCGAGCCCCGGCGCCGGCAGATCCTCGATCTCCTGGCCCAGGGTGAGCGGCCGGTCAACGACCTGGTCGAGATGCTCGGCCTGGCCCAGCCCCAGGTCTCCAAACACCTGCGCGTCCTGCGCGAGGTCGACCTGGTGCACGTCCGCGACGAGGGGCGGCAACGGCTCTATCGGCTGAACGCGTCGCCGCTCCGCGACATCCACGACTGGCTGGCCAAATATCAGCAGATGTGGGCCGAACGGTACGACGCGATGGACGCCGTCCTGGCCGACCTGAAAGAGGAGGAAGATCATGGCGACTAGCGGCACGGCGAAGGTGACACTCCCGGCCGACAACCAGATCCTGATCACCCGCGAGTTCGACGCGCCCCGCCACCTGGTCTGGCGGGCCTACACCGAGCCCGAGCTCATCAAACGCTGGTGGGCCGGCGAGCACGGCCACGTCACCAGCGTCGAGGTCGACCTGCGGGTCGGCGGCCGGTGGCGCTACGTGATGCGGGCCAACGGCGGCTTCGAGGTCGCCTTCCACGGCGAATACCGCGAGATCGTCGCCCCCGAGCGCCTGGTCGACACCGAGGCCTTCGAGGGCATCCCCGACCCGGACGGCAACGCGGCCCTCGTCACCCTGACGCTGGTCGAGAAGGACGGCCGCACCTACAGCGAGATGCTGGTCGAGCACCGCGACCAGGCCGGCCGCGACGCCCACGTCAACTCCGGGATGGAAGCCGGCATGCAGGAGTCGATGGACGCCCTGGAAAGGGTCGCCGCGTCTCTGGCTTGAAACTCAGGGCAGCGGCGACGGCTGGAGGGCCGCGATGACCCGTTCGGCGGCCGCGTTGGTCACCACGTCGGTGTAGCGCTGGTAGGCACCCGCGCTGCTCTTCTCCTTCGGCGTGGTCGTCGAGTCGGGCCTCTCCAGTTGGTAGGCCCAGACCTCCCCCGCCACCTTGGCCACCTCGGCCCGGATGGTGTTGGTGATCCACGTCTTGTCGGCTGCGGTGAGTGCCACGGGGATGTCCTCCAGGTGCCAGGAGGCCGTGCTGGCCTCTCTGCTGCTGTCGTACGAGGCGCTGAAGTGCGCGTGTTCGGTGTGTGCTGAAGCCCCCGTGTAAGCGCGTTGTTTCCAGTTGTTGTCGGCTTCCCAGATGCGCCGGTTGTAGATGATGTAGCGCAGTCGCTTCTCGCTGCCGTTGCGGCAGCGGGCGAGCACGAACTGCACGACGGTTTCCATGGTGAGGCCGGGTTCGCGCAGGTCGACGTCGACGTCGATGGCGTGGACCTCGTTGGTGTGGTCGGCGTCGTGCACCGGCACCGAGCCGGTCTCGTCCGGGTTGTGGTCGGAGACTTCGTGCTGGTGCGCGGCGTCGCCGATGCTGCCGTCCGAAGCGTGGTCACGGCCGGGGGCGATCTGGTTGAACTCGGTGAACAACTGCTTGAGGCAGGCCACCAGAATCCAGTCGGCCATCAGCGGATCAACTCCTCACGTCCACGGCCCGTGCCGGCAACCCTGCCGACATCCAGGCCGTCCGAACCGGACCCGGAGTCCGTGCCCACCGACCGGGCGACAAGACGGCCAAAGCTATTGGACATAGAGCGTGTTATACCCAGAACGATCGATATTGATCCCTGCCAAAGGCATCTTTAAGGTCCCGTAACGCCCGGTCGCCCCGTCAGCTCGCCTCGTAGTCGAGCAGCCAGCGCTTGACCGGCAGCCCCCAGCGGTAGCCGCCGAGCGACCCGTCCCGCCGCAGCACCCGGTGGCAGGGCGTGAAGAACGCGACCGGGTTGTGCGCGCACGCGGCCGCCGCGGCCCGCACCGCCGCCGGGCGCCCGGCCAGCTCGGCGAACTCCGAATAGGTCACCGGGGCGCCCGGCTTGATCTGGCGCATCACCTTCCAGGCGTGGGCCATGAACACCCCGCCCGTCTCCTGCTCGACCGGCACCTCGTCGATCGCCGTCCGGTCGCCGTCGAAATAGGCCCGGATCGCCTCCCCGACCCGGCCGATGTCGCCGGCCGGTTCCGCCGGCTCGCGCAGGGTGGGGTGGACCAGCGACAGCAGAGCGTCGGCCGACCCGGTGAAACCGGCCGCGCGCACCGCGCCGGCCCGGCTCACCACCACGGTCAGCGGGCCGGCCGGGGTGCTCAGGGTGTGGTGCTTCAACATCTCGTCCTCCAGGGGGTTCGGGCCACCAGCCTGGCCTCGAAGACCCGGCCGGCAAAACGGGCCTGTGGATAACTAGCTGGCCCTCCACAGGCGAATCAGCGCGTACGACCGCCAGGGCCGCCACCCCTCGGCGTGCTTCGCCAGCGCGGCCGGAGTGTCGGGCAGTCCGAGCGCCCGCGCGCCCCGCCGAACCGCGATGTCGGTCGGGAGAAACACGTCCGGGTCGCCGATCGCGCGCATCGCGACGTAACCGGCCGTCCACGCGCCGATCCCCGGCAACTCCATGAGCCGGGCCATCGACTCGTCGCGGTCCGCGCCCGGCTCCAGGTCGAGCTTGCCGTCGGCGACCACCGCGGCCAGCGCGCGGACCGTGTCGCGGCGAGCCGCCGGCATGCCGAACGCGGAGTCCGGCAGGTCGGCGACCACGGCCGCGGCCGGAAAGCCGACCAGGTCGCCCTTTTCCTCGAACGAGCCGGCCGCGCGCAGCATGCGGGTCAACGTCGTACGGGCGCCGGCCACGCTGACCTGCTGTCCGACGACCGCCCGCACGGCCACCTCGAAGCCGTCCACGGAACGCGGAACGCGCACGCCCGGCTCGGCCGTGACCGCCGCGCTCAGCGCGGGATCGGCCGCCAGCGTGGCGTCGACCGCGATCGGGTCGGCATCGAGATCGAACAGCCGCCGGCAGCGGGCGACGGCCGGCGCGAGATCACGCACGTCGCTCAGCCGCAGCGTCGCCGAGACCCAGCGGTCGCCCGGGCTCAGTGCGACGGTCGCGCTTCCGTGGGGCAAGGTCAAACCCCTCCGGTACGCGTTCCCGACCCGTTCCTCCACTCCGGGCAGAGCACGCGCCTGAAGGAAGTCGAGAAGTGACGCGGCGTGCAGCGGAGCCCGGTACGCCAGCCGGAGGTTGATCGACCCGGATTCGGCGTGGGCGATGGGGCGGCGTTCGCGCAACTGGCCGGGCGCCTGCGCGTACACCTCTTGAATCGTGTCGTTGAACTGGCGCACGCTGCCGAAACCCGCCGCGAAGGCGATCTCGGCCAGGCCGAGGTCGGTGGTCTCGATCAGTACGCGGGCGGTCTGCGCCCGCTGCGCCCGGGCCAGCGCCAGCGGCCCGGCACCGAGTTCCGCGGTGAGCAGGCGGTTGAGGTGCCGCTCGGTGTAGCCGAGGCGGCTGGCCAGGCCGGGCACGCCGTCGCGGTCGACGACGCCGTCGCCGATCAGCCGCATCGCCCGTCCGACCAGGTCGGCCCGCACGTCCCACTCCGGGGAGCCGGGTGCCGCGTCGGGGCGGCAGCGCTTGCAGGCGCGGAAGCCACCGCGCTGGGCGGCGGCCGCGCTCGGATAGAACGCGACGTTCTCCCGCTTCGGCGTCATCGCCGGGCAGGACGGGCGGCAGTAGATGCCGGTGCTGCGTACGGCGGTGTAGAACCAGCCGTCGAACCGCTGGTCCCGGCTGTCCACTGCTCGGTAGCACCGTTCGAAGTCCAGCTCCATGAAGGTGAGTCTGCTCTTCTATCCCTGGCTCGGCTGGCGGTTTTCGGACATCACCGTGCGTTTTGGCCAGGCTCCGGGCGCTGCGTAGACTCGACGTTCGTGAGCCTCACCATCGGGATCGTCGGCCTGCCCAACGTCGGCAAGAGCACGCTGTTCAACGCCCTGACCAAGAACGACGTGCTCGCGGCGAACTACCCGTTCGCCACGATCGAGCCCAACGTCGGAGTGGTCGGGCTGCCCGACGAGCGCCTGGGCAAACTGGCCGAGCTGTTCAACAGCGAGAAGGTCATCCCGGCGCCGGTGAGCTTCGTCGACATCGCCGGCCTGGTGCGCGGCGCGTCCAAGGGCCAGGGCCGCGGCAACGCGTTCCTCGCCAACATCCGCGACGCCTCGGCGATCTGCCAGGTCGTGCGCGCGTTCTCCGACCCCAACGTGCTCCACGTCGACGGCAAGATCTCCCCGGCCGACGACATCGAGACGATCAACACCGAGCTGATCCTGGCCGACCTGCAGACGGTCGAGAAGGCGCTGCCCCGCCTGCAGAAGGAAGCCAAGCTCAAGAAGGACCGGGCCCCCGTCGTGGCGGCCGCCGAGGCCGCGTTCAAGCTGCTCAACGACGGTGTCACCCTGCACGCCGGCGCCGCCGCGGCCGACATCGACGTCGAGCTGCTGGGCGAGCTACACCTGCTCACCACCAAGCCGTTCATCTACGTCTTCAACGTCGACGAGGCCGAACTGGGCAATGCCGCGTTCCTCGACGAGATGCGCGCCCTGGTCGCCCCGGCCGAGGCCGTCTTCATGGACGCGAAAATCGAGTCCGAGCTGATCGACCTCCCGGCCGACGAGGCGATGGAGCTCCTCGAATCGACCGGCCAGACCGAGCCCGGCCTCAACCAGCTGATCCGGGTCGGCTTCCAGACCCTCGGCCTGCAGACCTACCTGACCGCCGGCCCGAAGGAGGCCCGCGCCTGGGTCGTCCCGGTCGGCGCGACCGCCCCCGAGGCCGCCGGCGTCATCCACAGCGACTTCCAGCGCGGCTTCATCAAGGCCGAAATCGTCTCCTACGACGACCTGATGGCGGCCGGCTCGATGGCGGCGGCCAAGGCGGCCGGCAAGGTCCGCATGGAGGGCAAGGACTACACCATGAAGGACGGCGACGTCGTCGAGTTCCGTAGCGGATTGACCTCTGGCGCGAAGAAGTAGGAGCGCGGGCAACGTGGCGAAGTTGGACACCGAGTGGGCGATCTCCGAGATTGACAGGTTCCTGAACGTGACCGAGATGGTCGTGCCCGAGCACGTCATCGGCCTTGTCATGAGGGGTCCGCAGACGGAGGTGTCTGAGCGGGCACACGTCGTTGAGCAGATCATCGACCGCGTTCTGCCTGGCTGGAGGAGAAGTCGTCCGGCCAACGACGAGGACTATGAGTGGCTGCGTGACCAGGCTTCTCGGGCCAGAGCAGCGTTGCTGCGGTCGGCAGAACTCGCCGAGAAGCTGGGGGACAACGCGCCCGACATGGGTGCGGGCAACCTGCACCCATGGGCCTGGGAGAGCGGGCGATCCTTCTGGAACAACGGTCACTACCACCAGGCCGTCATGCAGCCGCGATTCGCGTCAACTCCGAGACGCAGGCCAACCTCGGCCGGGTGGATGTGTCGGAGACCAAGCTGTTCAACGAGGCGTTCTCGGTGGACGCTCCCAAGCCAGGTGCCCCTCGGCTCCGGTTGATGCCGGACGACGGCAGCGACACCTACAAGAGCCTCCACCGAGGAGCAAGGGCGTTCGCGGAAGGGCTTTACGCGGGAATCCGAAACCCTGGCATGCACACGCCCCCGCCTGCTGGCGGAGGTGTGGAGCAACTCGCCCTTGAGCAGTTGGCAGCATTCAGCCTTCTCGCGCGGTGGGTTGATCAGGCAACCGTCGAGACGGTCTGAACAGCGTGGCGGACGGCCAGTGACTGACTACTTGCCGCAGATCCTCACCGTTATCGGCACTCTCGGTGGTTCGCTCGGCGGCGTGGCGCTGACGCAACGGCATCAGCGCCAGATGGTGCGCATGGAGCGCGCCGAGAAGCGCCGAGCGGAGCTGAGGACGCACGTCGTTGAGTTCCTGACCAACGCCGACGAGTGGGCCTCCCACATGGACATCACCATCGTTGTCGTCTGGAAAGCCAGCGAGCGGGACATGATCGAGCTGGCCAACAGTGAGACGGCGAATCGGGCGGGCGAGCTTCGGTACGCGGTCACGAAAGAGCTGAAGCATCTCATCGGGCTCGCCGGTGATCCACATCTTCAGGAAGCCGTGAACGCCTTCCACGACCTATGGCTGAACGTTTCGGAGCAGATGATCGGTCCGGTCTCCGACAGAGCGCGCAAGTCGGATCCGAATGCCGTGCCGGAAGCACTCCAATACCTGAGCCGCATTCGCCGAGCAACGATCGAGATCCGGAACGCGGCTCTGCCGTTGCTCAGAGTCCCGATCGAAGAATCAGAACCGGTCCGGTGGTGGCACGTCCGTCGCAAGATGGCGGCGCGTCGCGCCCTCTCCGGCTAAGTCTCCGATCGGTGAGCGGCCGACCGAATGGGCTGTTCGGGTCAGCCGGTCCAACGGAGGAAGCGTACGAACAACTCGCTGGGCGGTCCGTCGGGCATGTCCTGAGCGGCCACTTCGAGCCGGGTCCACATCTGCTTGCGCAGCGCGGTGGGCGACATCGCGGCGGCCAGATCCTTCCGAGCCGAGTCGCACGGCCAGGGCCTGCCACGGGCCCGGCAGCTCCAGCCCGGCCGTTCCTCGACATGCTGGACATCCACCACCGGGGAGGTCATCCTCTGCACTCGCGGACGCGGAGCGTGTAGATCGCGGAGGTGCCCTGGCCGTCGTCCAGCTCGGCCACGTGAAGCTCCTCGACCGGCACCAGGAACTCGTGCCCGGTGGTGTTGCCCGAGTCCATCCAGACCATGACCATGCCGCCCGGCGGCAACTCGCGCGGCCCGACGGCCAGGATCGCGTTCATGCTCGCCTCCCCTCGCGCGCCTGTTAGGTGCATCCATCCCAACGGGGTGGCGGGGGTGGCGGGAGGTTCAGCCCGTCTGCGGACTGTCCGCAGGATCAGCGGACAGCAGCTTCCGGTACTGGTCGGTCCAGGCGGCCCCGGCCCTTTCCGGCTCCAGCGCGGCCAGGCCAGCGGCTATCGCCTCGGCGGCGGCCTCGGGGCGGCCGAGGAGGGCGAGTACCAAGCCGCGCTGCATCTCCAGGTAGGCCCGATCGTGGAAGTACATCCATGGGGGGACCTCGGTCACGTGGTCGGCCAGGTGATCGGCCCTTGCCATCGCCCGGTCGGCCTCGGCCACCTGGCCCGCCAGGGCGTGACCCCGGGCGAGCTGCTGCATCGCGACCAGACGCACGGCCGGGCCAACGGCCTGGCGCAGCGCCGCCTCGGTGAGGCTCAGCAGCGGGCCGGGGCGCCGGGCCTGCCACGCCAGGTGACCGCGCATCGAGAGAGCGGTGGCGGCCAGGTCGGGCCGGTTGGCCTCCAGCGCGGCGTTCAGCGCCCGGCCGTAGTGCTCGGTGGCGGCCTGGGGGTCGCCGCTCGCAGCGTGTAGCCACCCCGCGAATTGCTCCCATTGGCCGAGCTGATCGACCACCCCGAGGCGGTCCCGGTCGGGCACCTGATCGGCCAGGGAGCTGACGAGGTCCACGTGGGCGAGCACCGGCGGGAGCACGGCCGCCGCGCTCGTGGTGTCCTCCAGTCGCCGGAGCCCGCCCAGGATCACCGACAGGTGGTCAGCCGCGCCGGGCTCGGGGTGGTCGGGGTGTGCGATGGTCCAGGCCAGCCGGTCGTCCTCCTCGGAGAGGATGAGGTCGGCGCCGAGGGCGACGCCCAGGCGGGCCGCCGTTTCCGGGGTGGGCTTGCGACGGCCCGTTTCCAGGTCGTGAAGGTAGCCGCGCGAATAGTGGACCTGGGCGGCCAGCTCACGCAGCGACAGCCCGGCGGCGCGTCGTGCCGCTCGGAGCCGTTCGTGCCACATGGGACCACCCCGCACGCTTGACACTTAAAGGTCAACGATACGGCGAGCGAGGGCGCGACCGCGCAGCCGGCCTGACTGTGAAGTGTCAATTCTGGACGTTGGCCAGTGCCTCGATGAACGCCTCTGCGGCCTCCTGACCGGCGTCCTTGCCCTGGCCGCTGATGGTGATGTTCACCGTGATCGGCCCCCGGGGCGCCGCCGCGCTGGCCCCGTCCCCGCCGCGCGCCCGCCCGCCGGAGAAGCCCAGCGCGGGGAAGGCAGGGGCGGCCAGGTCGCCAGCGACAGCGGCGACCGCGCGTGCCACGTCGTTACGCCGGTCCCCGACGCCACGCGTCAGGCCATCCATGAGGTGCTGACCGGCATAGCGCATGTCGCCCTTGCCGGACAGCGGCCCGATCTTCGCGGGGGAGAACGGCCAGTGGTCGCGAACGAACTGGGCGGCTCCGTCGAGCGCAGAGCCCAGCGGCCCCAGCTTCGACTTGATGCCGTTGATCAGGCCCTGGATGAGCTTGGCTCCGGCGCTGACCAACCAGGACCCGGCGCCCGCGAACACACCGAGGACCCCGCCCCGCACGGCTCCCAGGGCCGAGGCCGCCTGGCCCGGAAGTTGCTTCAGCCTGGCGACCGATCGACGCCGCGGTTGCCGAGGCTGCGTTGCGCCAGCATCGTCCAGTGGTCATGTTGACCTCCGACATCGACGACATGGCCAAGCTCTGCGGCCATCGTGTCCGGCTTGTGGCGGTCTGAACCCGACCACACCAACGAGGGTCCACGCCATCGACGTCGATACCGACCAGCGCGAACCCGGCCTCACCATGGAAGCCGTCGTGCAATTCCGGTCAGCCTTTCTTGACGCCCTCGAGGAAGCCGTCGGCCAGGACGTGGCCGGCGGCTGCGGACAGGACGTCGGCGATGCCGGTCACCGTCTCGGGGAGGGCGCGGTCCAGGGCGTACAGGTGGAAACCGTAACGGTGGACGCCGTGGCCGGGCAGGGGCCGCGGGCCGAAGTAGCGCTTGTTGCCGCGCTGGGCCGGGACGAAGCTGATCGACGGGCCGTCCTTCAGCTCGCCCTCGGCCAGCGACGAGACGGCCGGGTCGATCAGGGCGATCGTGTGCAGGGCGGGGCGGCTCATCGGGACGTCGATGTCCTCGAGGATGAACAGCAGCTGCGCGGTGCCGGCCGGGACGCCGGTCCAGGCGAGGGGCGGGGAGAGGTTGGGGCCCAGGTCCATCGAGCAGTTGGTGTCGGGGATCGTGCCGCCGTCGGCGAAGGCGGCCGAGGTCAGGGTGATCCCGCGGGGCGCGGCCAGGGCGGGGTGGTGGCGCACGCTGAGGCTCTCGTCGGGGCGCTTGTTGCGGAGCATCCAGCCCAGGGGTGTGACCAGGTGGAGAAGCGGGTTCATCGGAGCCTCCGGATTCGTCAGTAATACTATAGAACCATGAGTGATCCGATCCACGAGCTCGGGGCCGAGCTGCGCACCGCGATCGCGCGGATCTACCGCCGGTTCCGGTCCGAGCGGGCCGAGGGCGAGCTGGGCGACGCCGCGGTCGAGGTGCTGGCCGGGCTGGTCAAGGGCGGCCCGTCGACGCTCACCCAGCTCAGCGAGCGGGGACACGTCACGACCGGGTCGATGAGCCAGACCGTCAACCGGCTGGCCGACGGTGGCTACCTCACTCGCCGTAGGGATCCGGCCGATGGCCGCCGCGTACTGCTGGAAGCGTCCGAATCCGGGAAGCGGATCGGCGCCGCGGCGCGGGCCCACCGGGAAAGCTGGCTCTATGCGCGGCTGTCCGAGCTCAGTGAGGACGAGCGGGCGACCCTCGGGCGGGCGGCGAAACTCATGCAACGGGTCGCCGACCACTGAAATAGCATCGGGCCCATGACTGATACGGAGCAGACCGCGCGCGCCGGTCTCCCCGAGCGACCGTCGCTGGACGGGCTCGAGGACAAGTGGGCGCGCCGCTGGCAGGAGGAGGGCACGTATACGTTCGACCGTTCAAAGGAGCGGGCGGACGTATACGCGATCGACACGCCTCCGCCGACCGTATCGGGCGAGTTGCACATGGGGCACGTCTTCTCCTACACGCACACCGACACGGTCGCGCGGTTCCAGCGGATGCGCGGCAAGCACGTCTTCTATCCGATCGGCTGGGACGACAACGGGCTCCCGACCGAGCGCCGGGTCCAGAACGTGTACGGCGTCCGCCCCGACCCGTCCCTGCCCTATGACCCGGCCTGGACGAAGACGAAGGACCAGGAGCTGGTCTCCCGGCGCAACTTCATCGAGCTGTGCCGCAAGCTGATGGCCGAGGACGAGGAGGCGTTCGAGGCGCTGTGGCGGCGGCTCGGGCTGTCGGTCGACTGGTCGCTGAAGTACGCGACGATCGGCGACCGGGCGCGGGCGATCTCACAGCGGGCGTTCCTCGACAACCTGGCGCGCGGCGAGGCCTACACGGCCGAGGCGCCCACGCTCTGGGACGTCGGTTTCCGCACCGCGGTCGCCCAGGCCGAACTGGAGGACCGGGACCGCCCCGGCGCCTACTACAAGCTGCGGTTCCACGGCCCGGACGGGCCGGTCGAGGTCGACACGACCCGGCCCGAGCTGTTGCCGGCCTGCGTCGCGCTGGTCTATCACCCGGGCGACGAGCGCTATGAAAACCTCAAAGAGGTGCGCACGCCGTTCTTCGACGTCACCGTCCCGGTGTACGCGCATCACCTGGCCGCCCCCGACAAGGGCACCGGCATCGCGATGGTCTGCACGTTCGGTGACATCACCGACGTCGCCTGGTGGCGCGACCTCGACCTCGACACCCGGGTGGTCCTCGGGCGGGACGGCCGTTTCCTGCCCGACCGGCCGGACGGCGTTCCCGACGCGGCCTACGAGCCGTTCGCCGGGCTGAGCGTCAACGCGGCCCGGCGCGAGATCGTGCGCGTCCTGCAGGAGACCGGCGACCTGATCGGGGAACCACGGCCGATCACGCACCCGGTCAAGTTCTACGAGAAGGGCGACTCGCCGCTCGAGATCGTCACGAGCCGGCAGTGGTTCATCCGCAACGGCGGCCGCGACGCCGAGCTGCGGGAGCGGCTGCTGGCCCGGGGCCGCGAGCTGCGCTGGGTGCCGGAGCACATGCGGCACCGCTTCGAGCACTGGGTGAACGGCCTGACCGGCGACTGGCTGATCAGCCGGCAGCGGTTCTCGGGCGTGCAGATCCCGGTTTGGTACCGGCTCGACAACGCTGGCGAACCGGACTACGACCAGCTTCTCATACCGGACATGTCCACCCTGCCGGTGGACCCTTTGTCGGAGTGTCCGCCCGGGTTCGAGGAGTCCCAGCGGGACGCGCCGGGCGGCTTCACCGCCGACCCGGACGTCATGGACACGTGGGCCACGTCGTCTCTCACGCCACAGATCGCGGGCGACGGCGAGCTCTTCGCACGGGTCTTCCCGATGGATCTGCGCCCGCAGGGCCAGGAGATCATCCGCACCTGGCTCTTCTCGACCGTGCTCCGGGCCGAACTGGAATTCGGCGTGCTGCCCTGGCACACCACCGTGCAGTCGGGCTGGATCCTCGACCCCGACCGCAAGAAGATGTCCAAGGCCAAGGGCAACGTGGTCACGCCGATGGCGCTGCTCGAACAGAGCGGCGCCGACGCGGTGCGGTACTGGGCGGCCTCCGGGCGGCCGGGCACCGACATCGCGTACGACCCGGCGCAGATCAAGGTCGGGCGACGGCTGGCGACCAAGCTGCTCAACGCGTCGAAGTTCGCGCTCGGGCTGGGCGCGGCGGAGGCGCTGCGGCAGCCGGTCAGCGAGCCGCTCGACCGGGCGATGCTGGCCCGGCTGGCGAGCGTGGTCACCGAGGCGACGGCGGGGTTCGACGCGTACAACCACACCGACGCGCTGCAGGCGACCGAGGCGTTCTTCTGGACCTTCTGCGACGACTACATCGAGCTGGTCAAGGAACGGGCCTACGCCGACGGCCCGGCCGCCGAGTCGGCCCGGGCGGCGCTGGCCACCGGCTTGTCGGTCCTCTTGCGGTTGTTCGCGCCGTTCCTGCCGTACGTCACGGAAGAGGTCTGGTCGTGGTGGCGCTACGGCTCGGTCCACCAGGCGACCTGGCCCACGCCGTACGAGTTGACCCGGGTCGCCCCGGAGGGTGACCCGGCGCTCCTGGATCTCGCCGGCGAGGCGCTCCGTCAGGTGCGCAAGGCGAAATCCGACCGCAAGCTGTCGATGAAGGCCGAGGTGCCGCTGGCCGAGGCCCTCGGCCCGGCCGAGATGCTGGAGAAGCTGGCCCTGGTCGAGCGGGACGTGAAGGCGGCCGGGCGGATCGCCAAGCTCGACCGGCTTCCAGGCCGGACATCTGAGCTGGTAATCGCCAGCGCGTTCTGAAAAACGCGGGCAGCATGAGGGCATGTCCATCGCGCCCGAGCAGGTCGAGGCGCCGGCCCGGGACGCGGTGCTGTTCCGGTCGTCGCCGCTGCGGACGTTTTTCGCCGTGTTCGTGATCCTGCTGGTGTCCTACCTCGCGGTCTCGCCGCTGGTCGCGCTGATCGGGCGCGGCGGCGGCGACTCCGCCGGATCGACCCTGGTGCAGGCGGTGGTGATCGGCGCCGTGGTCGCCGCCGCCTACGCCTGGTCGTCGCGGGCCGCGCTCACCACGTGGGTGCGGGTGTCGGCGGCCGGACTGGAGCTGGCCGCCCAGGGCAGCGATCCGATCATGCTGGCCTGGGCCGACATCGACAGCGTGGTGGTGCGCCGGGTCGGGCTGCGGACCGTGCTCGACGTCACGCCGGTCGACCTGGACCGGGTGCATCCGGTGCGGGACGAGGGGCCGGGGTGGCCGGCCATGGAGGTCACCGACGACGGTGAGGCGTTCATGGCCGACCTGAGCGAGTTGTGGCCGGGGCCGCGGAAGCTGCGGCGGGAGTTGGCCCGCCGCCTCCACCCCCAGGGCGTCTAGAAGTCGCCGCCGCCGAAATCGCCGCCACCGAAGTCGCCGCCGCCGTCGAAGCCGCCCCCGTCGAAGCCCCCGAAGTCGTTGCCACCGTCGTTGCCACCGTCGAAGCCCTGATCCTGCTGGGCGTCCTGGAAGCCGTCCTGGTAGCCGTCGGAGAAGCCCTGGTCGAAGCCGCCGCCCCCGAACCCGCCGCCCCCGAACCCGCCGCCGTCGAACAGCGCGTCGAAGATCAGCAGGCCGCCGAGCGCACCCGCGCCCGACGCCAGCGCCGTCTTCCAGAGCGGCTGCGAATACCACCCTTGCGGAACCGGACGGCCCTGCACCATGCCACCGGGGTAGTAGTAGGGCGTCGTCGGACCGGGTCGCGGGCCGGCCCGGAACTCCTGGCCCTGCACGGTGACCTCACGCTCCTGGGTCAGCCGCCCGGCTCCCCGGGCGCTGGCCAGCGGCGGCAGGTCGGGGCCGGGGTCGAGGCCCATGGCCTGCCGGGCCGCCCGCACATAGGTCAGGCCCTCCAGCGCCGACTCGCGGGCCAGCTCGAACTGGCGCACCGACTTGGCCTGCTGGAGCTGGCCGCCGGCCGCGTTGTAGCGCTCGCTCGCGTCGGCCAGGGCCTGCCGGGCCGCCGTGTCGTCGCCGTGCAGGGTGGTGAGTTGACCGCCGAGACGCTCGTACCACCTCTGGGCGTCGGCGCGGGCGTCGTCTATCTGCACCTGCTGGTTGCCGGCCCCGTTGCGACGGGTCACGGCGATCACCAGAATGACCACGACGATGATGGCCAGGATCAGCAACACGCTCATGTTTCAAAGGTACCTAAGCAAGGCTTCGCTGACTCGTCTGGCAATGTCTAGATGTGACTGTCTCGACGCTCGCCGTGGTAATCCTCTGTCTGCTCGTCGGCGCGGCCCTGGGATGGCTGGTGGCGCGGGTGCGGGCGGCGACCGACATAGCCCGGCTCGAGGCCACCGTCCAGGCCCAGCGGGACGGCGAGGGACGGCTGGAGCAGTCGCTGCGCTCCCTGTCGTACGAGTCGACCGCCCAGTCCCAGGAGGCGGTCGCCCGGGCGGTCGCCCCGCTCCACGAGACGCTGCGGCGCTACGAGCAGCGGGTGACCGAGCTCGAACACGAGCGCGTCGACGCGTACGCCGAACTGCGCGAGCAGGTGCGGGCCATGGGCGCCGTCTCGGGCGAGCTCCGCACCGAGACGAAACAGCTGGTGGCGGCCCTGCGCGCGCCCCAGGTGCGGGGCCGGTGGGGCGAGCATCAGCTGCGGCGCATCGTCGAGGCGGCCGGGCTGCTCGAACACTGCGATTTCGCCGAACAGGTCACGGCCACGACCGACGACCAGGGCGTACGCCCCGACCTCGTGGTACGGATGCACGGCGGCCGCACGGTGGTCGTCGACGCCAAGGCACCGTTCGAGGCGTACCTGGCCGCGATGGAGGCCCGCGACGAGCGCACCCGCGACGGCGCGCTCGACCAGCACGCCCAGCACCTGCGGCGCCATGTCGACCAGCTGTCGGCCAAGGCGTACTGGACGGCGTTCGACTCGACGCCCGACTTCGTGGTGCTGTTCGTGCCGGCCGACCCGTTCCTCGACGCGGCCCTGCAGCGCGACCCGGGGCTGATGGAGCACGCGTTCCGCCGCGACGTGGTGCTGGCCACACCGGCGACCCTGATCGCGCTGCTGCGGACGGTCGCCTACTCGTGGCGGCAGGAGGCGCTGGCCCGCAACGCGGTCGCGGTGCACAGGCTGGCCCGCGAGCTGTACGGCCGGCTGGCCACGCTCGGCGACCACGTGGGCAAGCTGGGCGGGTCGCTGGCCGGGGCGGTCACGGCGTACAACAAGGCGGTCGGCTCGCTGGAGTCGCGCGTGCTGGTCAGCGCGCGCAAAATGGCCGAGATGGGCGTTTCGGACGACGCGATTCCGGTGCCGCCGCAGGTCGAGGTCGCGCCCCGCCAGCCGCAGGCCCCCGAGCTTCTCAGCTAGCCGCGGCCGCCTTCATGTCGCGGCGCAGCTCCTTGGGCAGCGAGAACGTGAGCCGCTCCTCGGCCGTCGTGTATTCGGTCACCTCGCCGAAGCCCCGGGCGGCCAGGTGCGCGAGCACCTCCATGACCAGATCCTCGGGCACGCTGGCGCCGGACGAGACGCCGACCGTGGTGGCGCCGGAGAGCCACGCGTCCTGGATCTCTCCGGCGTAGTCGACCAGGTGCCCGGCCCGGGAACCGGCCTCGAGCGCGACCTCGACCAGCCGCACCGAGTTGGACGAGTTCTTCGAGCCGACGACGATCACCACGTCGCACTCCGGCGCGATCTCCTTGACGACGTGCTGCCGGTTTTGTGTCGCATAGCAGATGTCGTCGCTGGGCGGCGACTGGAGCAGCGGCAGCCGGGTCTTGAGCCGGGCCACCGTCTCCATGGTCTCGTCGACCGAGAGCGTGGTCTGCGACAGCCAGACGACCTTGGACGGGTCGCGCACGACCACCTTGTCGACCGCGTCGGGCCCGTCGACCAGCTGGATGTGCGACGGCGCCTCGCCCGCGGTGCCGATGACCTCCTCGTGGCCGTCGTGGCCGATGAGCAGGATGTCGTAGTCGTCGGCGGCGAACCGCTTCGCCTCGTGATGGACCTTGGTGACCAGCGGGCAGGTGGCGTCGATCGCCTTGAGGTTGCGCGCGCGGGCCTGCTCGTGCACCTCGGGCGCCACCCCGTGGGCCGAGAAGACGACGGTCGAGCCCTCGGGAACCTCGTCGTTCTCCTCGACGAAGATCGCGCCCAGGCTCTCGAGCGTGCTGACCACGTGCTTGTTGTGCACGATCTGCTTACGCACGTAGACCGGGGCGCCGTAGAGCTTCAGCGCCTCCTCGACCGTCTGAACGGCGCGGTCGACGCCCGCGCAGTAGCCCCGCGGCTTGGCCAGCAACACGCGCTTACGAGTCTCGGTCACGCAGCCCATGGTACTGAGTGCTCCCTTCATCGAGGGTCGGCCATACTCGTGCGATGACCGACGCGAGACGTGTGCCCAGGAAACGGCCATCGCGCTGGAGCCCGGTCGGCAACACGCTGCGCTGGCTGCTCGGCGCCGGCTCGCTGGTGGCCGGCTTCACCTGGATGCTGATCAACCTGAGCAACCCGAGCGCGCTCGTCGACGCCCTGGTCGGATGCGTGCTGGTGGCGGGCGGGGTGATCCTGCTCATGCCGCACCGCATCCGGCTGCCGCGCCGGGCCACCGCGGTCGTGATGACGCTGGCGGCGCTCGTGGGCACGGTGGCCGGGCTGGCCGGTGGGCAGACCACCTGGTCCGGTTACGCGTACATCGCCGACCGGGGCTGGCCGTTCCACTGGGCCCAGCGCGGGGCGATCGCCGACGACGCCGAGACCGCGCGCCGGCTGACCGAGGGCGCGGACTGGCACGTCAACCTGGTGTCGCTCGCGGGGACGCTGCTGTTCTACGCGTACGCCGGTCTGGTGTTGATCGTGATCGCCGTGCAGGTCCGCCGGTCGCGGCGGCCCTGAGGCCGCCGTTTTGCCGGTTTTATTCGGGCCGAGCCGCGATACTCGGGCCATGGGCGATGGTGACCTGCGCACCACCCTCGCGACCGGGGCCCGGCTGCTCTGCGGCTGGGCCTTCGTCGCGATCGCCGTGCTCGACCTGGTGACCGGTTTCCAAACCGGCCCCTACCTGGTCTTTCATCTTGTTCTGCTGGCCGGCGGGCTGCTCCTGCTGCAAAGACCCCAAAAACCTTTCGCGTACGCCGTGAGCACCACGCTCGCCGTTCTCACCACGGTCGTCGCCGCTCTGCCGTCGAATGCGCAGGCGTGTTGTATGCGCGGCCTGGACGTGCGGCACGGTTATCCGCTGACCGTGCTCGGGTGGAATCATCGGCAGCCGGTGCATTTCGCGCCCGCGCACACCATCGCCGACCTGACCTTCTGGTTTCTGGCCTGGATGACCTTGAGTTTCATGATCAGTCGGGTCGGGCGTGGGGGCCGCCGCCTCCCCCACCCTGTTCTGGGTGGGCCGAGTGAACCAGCCGGGTCCGACAATTCCGCCCCGCCGTCCACAACCGCCCCGCCGTCCACAACCGCCCCGCCATCCACAACTACCCCGCCATCCACACCCGCCCCGGTGCCACACGACAAAAGTGTCGGAGGGCTTCCGTAGTCTGGCCGGGTGAGTGAGCCCGAGTCGTCCCCCTCCGGAGACAAGTCGCCGAAGAGCACCAGCGACGACCCGTGGCCCGTCCGCGTCGTCAGCCAAAAGGTCGGCGCCTGGATCGCCAAGCTGGGCTGGGTCTGGGTCGACGGGCAGGTCGCCCAGATCAGCCGCCGTCCCGGCTCATCCGTGGTGTTCCTGACCCTGCGTGACCCGGCGGCCGACCTCAGCCTCACCGTCACCGCCCACCGCGACGTGCTCGACACCGGCGCCCCCGAGCTGTCCGAGGGGGCCCGGGTCACGCTCCACGCCAAGCCCGAGTTCTATCCGGCCCGCGGCACGCTGAGCCTGCGGGCCGACGAGATCCGCCAGGTCGGCCTGGGTGAGCTGCTGGCCCGGCTGGAAAAGCTGAAGCGCATGCTCGGCGCCGAGGGCCTGTTCGCCCGCGAGCGCAAGCGCCGGCTGCCGTTCCTGCCGCACAAGATCGGTCTGATCACCGGCCGGGCCGGCGCGGCCGAGCGCGACGTGCTGATCAACACCCGCCGCCGCTGGCCCGCGGTCGAGTTCCGCGTGCTCAACGTGGCCGTCCAGGGCCCGACCGCGGTCCCCCAGATCATCGACGCGCTCAAGGTGCTCGACCACGACGACACCATCGACGTGATCGTGATCGCCCGGGGCGGTGGCAGCGTCGAAGACCTGCTGCCTTTCTCCGACGAGGCGCTCTGCCGCGCGGTCTTCGCCGCCCGCACCCCGGTGGTCAGCGCGATCGGCCACGAGACCGACACCCCGCTCCTCGACTACGTCGCCGACCTGCGCGCCTCGACGCCGACCGACGCGGCCAAGCGCATCGTGCCCGACCTGGCCGAGGAGCTGCAGCTGATCGACATCGCCCGGCGCCGCATCGAGCGGTCGGTGCTCACGCTGATCGAGCGCGAGGAGCACCGCATCGACTCGTGGCGGTCCCGGCCCTCGATGGCCCGGCCCGAGCTGATGGTCGACCAGCGCGCGGCCGATGTGACCGCGCTGCGCGAGCGGGCGGTGCGCAGCCTCGACCAGCGGGTGCGCCGGGCCGACGACGAGCTTCGGCACACGGTGGCCCGGCTGCGGGCGCTGTCGCCGGCTGCGACTCTTCAGCGGGGCTATGCGATCGTCCAGCGCGACGACGGGCACGTGGTGCGGGCGGCCTCCGAGGTCGCCGCCGACGACCTTCTCCGGGTGCGGCTCGCCGACGGCGAGCTCCGAGCAGTGGTACGGGAGACCGAATGACCGACGAAAAGCTCAGCTACGAGCAGGCGCGCACCGAGTTGGCCGGCGTGGTCGAGCGCCTGGAGCAGGGCGGCAGCTCGCTCGAGGAGTCTCTGGCCCTGTGGGAGCGCGGCGAGAAACTGGCCGACGTCTGCCAGGGCTGGCTCGACGGCGCCCGCGCCCGCATCGACGCCGCCCGGGCGGCGCGCGCGGACGCGGACGGCTGACCTCGCGTCAGTTGCTCAGCATCTCGTAACCGCTGGCCGGCATCTCCTCGACGTTGCCGGCCGGCTTGGTCAGCGGCTGCTGCGTGCCGTAGCCGGTCACGTCGACCGTCCACCGGCCGGCCGGGGTCTCCCCCGCCTGGGGCACGGTGAGCTCGAGGTGGCTGAGCCGGCCCTGGTCGTCGAGCTTCGCGGTGAAGGGCAGCGCCTTCGCGGCCGCGCCCATCGCCTTGACGTCCTCGGAGTCGAACTCGTCGAGGTCGTCGCCGGCCTTGGTCGCGTCGAGCGTGCCGGTGATGTCGTGCGCGTCGCCGTGGGCGGTGACCACGCCGGACAGCAGCTGGCCGGCCCCGGTCACGTCGGCCCGGGACAGGTCGATGTTGAGGTCCTGGGCGTTCTCGGCCTTCGACAGGTCGAGGTGCATCCAGGTCTTGCCGTCGAACGCCTTGAGGCCTTCGAGCAGCGGCTTCATCGCCGGGTCGTTCCGGTCGACGCCCTGCAGCATCGAGTCGAGGTCGAACGACATCCGCACCCAGCGGTCGGGTTCGATCTGCAGCATCTCCAGCTTGCCCGCGCCGTCGGCCGCGTGACTGTCGATCGCGACGCTGGCGCTCTTGCTCGGCACGTGGACCGTGCCCTTGAGCTCGGCGTCCGGCATCGACTCGGAGAAAGCGTAGTTTCCCGCGGTCAGGCCGGAGGTGGAAGCGGCCAGCGCGGCCTTGGGGTCGGACGGCTTGGCCGCCGCCTTGTCGTCGGTGGCGTCCTTGGCGCACCCGGCGACGGCCAGCGCAAGGGTGAGGGCGGCGGTGATAACCGGCCCCCGAAGGTTCTTCATGGCGCCGGAGCCTAGACGCTCTTCTAATTGAGGGACGAGGCGAGGCGCTCGAGGTTCGATACGTCCGTCTTGCCGACCACGATGATCGTGCGGGACGGGTCGGCCAGCACCAGGGCCTGCTCACCCGGCCGGCCGTCGTAGAGCCGCCACACCCCGTTCGACGCCCGGAAGTCGGTCAGCGGTTTGGCCTTGGTGGTCAGCTCGGCCGGCAGCAGCGTGGACGACACCACGCTGCTCTCGACCAGCTGGACCGGGGCCTTGCCGGGCCCGACGTAGCCGATGCGCAGGGTCGCGCCGCCGGACTGCCGGGTGAAAGTGGCGCTGGACACCGACCAGTCGTCGCCGAGCCCGGCCGGAACGGCGACCGGGAACGCCTTGGCCTCCTGCGCCTCCTGGATCTTGGGCCCGGCGTCGACGGTGACCGGGGCGTCGCCGCTGAGCACGACCCGATAGAAGATCAACAGCAGCGCGATCGGCACGATCAGGACCGCGAGCGACAACACCATGTCGCGCGGCGAGCGGCCCTCGCGCTTCGACAGGCGTACGGGAGCTTCGGCGGTTGGTTCCACAGCACCATTGTTAACCATGTCGCTGAAGGGGCGACTTAGCCGTCCGCGCATGTGAGGATCGGTGCACATACCCCGCAACGCCGCGAGGAGGCACCATGCCCGCCCGGGTCCCGCAGGATCTCGACCGCAACATCGCCCTCGATCTGGTCCGCGTCACCGAGGCGGCCGCGATGGCGGCCGGCCGCTGGGTCGGCCGAGGCGACAAGAACGGCGGTGACGGCGCCGCCGTCGACGCCATGCGCAAGCTGATCAACTCGATTCAGATGCGCGGCACCGTGGTGATCGGCGAGGGCGAGAAGGACGAGGCGCCCATGCTCTTCAACGGTGAGCAGGTGGGCGACGGCACCGGCCCCGAGGTCGATGTGGCGGTCGACCCGATCGACGGCACCACGCTGATGAGCAAGGGCATGCCCGGCTCGATCGCGGTGCTGGCGGTCGCCGAGCGGGGCGCGATGTTCGACCCCAGCGCGGTCTTCTACATGGAGAAGATCGCGGTCGGCCCGGACTGCGCCGACGTGATCGACATCAACGCCGGCACGACGGAAAACCTGCGCCGCATCGCCCGGGCCAAGAGGTCGAGCGTCTCCGACGTCACCGTCTGCATCCTCGACCGCCCCCGGCACGCCACGCTGATCGAAGAGGTCCGGCAGGCCGGCGCCAACATCAAATTCATCTCGGACGGCGACATCGCCGGGGCCATCTCGGCCGCCCGCGCGGAGTCCGATGTGGACGTGCTGATGGGCATCGGCGGCACGCCCGAGGGCATCACGGCGGCGTGCGCGCTCAAGTGCCTGGGCGGCATGATCCAGGCCAAGCTCTGGCCCCGCGACGACTCGGAGCGCGAGAAGGCGCTGGCCGGCGGCCACGATCTGGACCGGGTGCTGACCACCGACGACCTGGTCACCGGCGACAACTGCTTCTTCGTCGCCACCGGCGTCACCACCGGCGACCTGCTCAAGGGCGTCCGCTACCGCTCCGGCGGCGCGCACACCCAGTCGATCGTCATGCGCTCCAAGAGCGGCACGATCCGGGTCATCGACTCCTACCACCGGTTGGAGAAGCTGGCGCTCTATTCCGCGGTCGACTTCGACGGCCACCTGCCGACGGTCCCGCTGGGCGAGGGCGAGCCGATCATCTGACTCCCGGCCGATGCGGCCGCGGCCTGGGGCGTACGCCCGCAAGCGCGGCCGCGTCGGCGGCCGCGCCCACCGGGGTGGGTCAGATGTCGGTGAGCGTGGTTGTCGTCGGGTTGAGCAGGGGCGGCTGGGGCTTGGGGCGCCGCCGGCGGAAGAGGAACGCCGCGATGATGCCGCCCGCGAGGCCGAGCAGATGGCCCTGCCAGGAGATCGGCTGGTCGGTCGGCAGGATGTTGTAGATCTGGTACCAGTAGAGGAGGCCGATGAACCCGGCCACCCCGATGTTCCACCAGCTGCGTTCGACCAGGCCGCGCGCGAGCAGCAGGCCCAGATAGCCGAAGATGACGCCGCTGGCGCCGACCACGACCGTGTCGGGGTTGCCCACGAACCAGACGCCGACGCCGCTCACCAGCATGATCACGAAGGTCGACCAGATGAACCGGATCGTGCCACCGGCCAGCGCGAACGTGCCGACCAGGATGAGCGGCACCGCGTTGCCGTAGAGGTGGTCCCACCCGGCGTGCAGGAACGGGCTGAAGAGGATGCCGTCGAGCCCGTCGATGTGGTGCGGGATGATGCCGCCGGCCGAGTCGAGCCGGCCGGCGCCGATGCTGACGTCGATCGCCTCGATGAGGAAGAGCACCGGGATCACGGCGCACATGGTCACGAACGCCCGGCCCAGCGAGGCGTAGAACGCCTCGGTGCCGAACTTGGCCTCGGCGTCGGCCCGCGCGTCGCTCAAGCGGTAGCTCATCCCTCGATGGTTCCAGGCCCGCGCCAGCGATGCCATTCAGCCGAGTTGGCGAATCGCCTGTTCGATCGCGCCGCGGAATGCGGAGATCTGGGTGTAAACCCCTGGATAACCGTCACGGGCGCAGCCGAGGCCCCAGCTGACGATGCCGACCTGGACCCATTCGCCGGTGTTGTCGCGGCCGATCATCGGGCCGCCGGAGTCACCCTGGCAGGTGTCGACCCCGCTCTTGCCGGCGCAGATCGACTCGGCGGCGACCAGCTTGACCCCGGCCTTGCGGTATTCGGCGGCGCACGTCGCGTCGGGCACGGTCGGTACGGTTGCGAAGTGCAGCCGCCGCTCCTGGCGCATCGAGTCCTCGCGGATCTGGCCCCAGCCCATGACCGTGAACACGCCCTCGTCGCCCGGCCCCTGGACGAGCGGGAGGGTCTGCAGCGGCAGCTTCTTGTTGAGCTGGATGACCGCCCAGTCGCGGCCCTTGGTCTCGTCCTCGAACCCGTCCGCCCGGATGACCCGCACCGACTTGGCGGTGAGCGCCTGGGCCGACTTCAGGTCGGTCACGCCGGCGACCGCCTTGATGGTGGTGTTGCGTCCGGTGCCGTCGACGCAGTGCCCGGCGGTGAGGACGACGCGGGGGGCGACCAGCGCACCGCCGCATCCCATGGAGAGCCGGATCATCCACGGGAACCGGCCGGTCGGCGCCAGTTGCCCGCCTACCACCTCGGTGATCGGCTGGACCGCGCGGGTGGGACCGTGCCTCGTGTCGGCGCCGGCCGGCGCGGCCGTGAAGACGACCGCCATCAGCAGTGACGCGACAATTCGGACCATGCAGACATTGGACCATAGCGAAACGGGCCGCGGGCGATTTGCCGCGCGGCCCGTTTTGTGCAGCTTTGTCGGGCTAGTACCAGCCGGTGTTCTGGGAGTGCTCCCAGGCCCCACACGGTGTGTCGTACCGGCCCTCGATGTAGTCGAGACCCCACTTGATCTGGGTCGCCGGGTTGCTCTTCCAGTCGTCGCCGAACTTCGCCATCTTGCTGCCCGGAAGGGCCTGCGGGATGCCGAACGCCCCGCTGCCGGAGTTGGTGGCCTTGTAGTTCCAGCCACTCTCCTTCTTCCACAGCTTGTCGAGGCACGGGAACTGGTCGATCTTGAACCCCGCGTCGAGCATCAGCGCGCAGCCCGTCTTGCGGCTGCCCGTGTATTCGTTGCAGGAGCTCGGGATGTCGCCGGTGTAGGCCACCGGGCCACCGCTGGACGAGCTGGAGCCCGAGGACTCCTTCTTCTTCTGTTCGGTCGCCGCCTTCTTCTGGTCGATGACCTTCTGTTCGAGCTGGTGCGCCTTGCCGGCTGCGTCCTTGGCCTCGGCGGCCGCCTTCTCGGCGGCGTCACCCTCGGCCTGGCGCTGCCACGCGCGGGCGGCCGCGTGCTCGCTCTGACGTTGTTTGAGCAGCTGCATGTCGTCAACATCGACCTGCACGGCGACCTGGGCTTCGGCGCTCCGCTGCTGGACTTCCCGGTCCTGTCCGAGGTAGATGCCGCCGGCCAGACCTGCCGCCAGCAGGCCCACCGAGGTGGCTCGAACTCCGACCCGGCTCCAGAGCCGATTCACGAAGTATCCCTTCGTCGGGGGCAATGACGCGGCCCGTCCGACCAGCCCGAAGGCGGGTGTCCGTGCCGCGAGCACCGCGACCTCGACGGGCCGCCACCTCGATCAGTTTCGATCGAGGCGGTGGCCACAAGTCGATCTTCGACGTTGATGACCACGGTTTGGCGCTCGCCAGACACCATGGCGCAACGTGAAGTGGATGTGAAACGACCGCGCGCCTATGTGACATTGCTCATAGGTCACGAGAGCGTAAACCCGGTCAAATCTCACATCCTCCCGTCACCTCAGAGAGGTACCTCCTCAAGAAGATCGGTGACCACTTCAGCAATGGGTGACCGCTCGGACCGGGTCAGGGTCACGTGGGCGAAGATCGGGTGGCCCTTGAGCGCCTCGATCACCGCGGTGACGCCGTCGTGCCGGCCCACCCGCAGGTTGTCCCGCTGGGCCACGTCGTGGGTCAGCACGACCCGCGAACCCTGGCCGATCCGGGACAGCACGGTCAGCAGCACGTTGCGTTCCAGCGACTGCGCCTCATCGACGATCACGAACGCGTCGTGCAGGCTCCGGCCCCGGATGTGGGTCAGCGGCAGCACCTCGAGCATCCCCCGGGCCATGACCTCCTCCATCACGTTGCCGTGGACGACCGCGCCGAGCGTGTCGAACACCGCCTGCGCCCAGGGCGACATCTTCTCCGCCTCGGAGCCGGGCAGATAACCCAGCTCCTGGCCGCCGACCGCGTAGAGCGGGCGGAAGACGATGACCTTCTTGTGGCGGTTGCGCTCCATCGTCGCCTCGAGGCCCGCGCACAGCGCCAGCGCCGACTTGCCGGTGCCCGCCCGGCCGCCCAGCGAGACGATGCCGATCGACTCGTCCAGCAGCAGGTCGAGTGCCACCCGCTGCTCGGCCGAGCGACCCCGGATGCCGAACGCCTCCCGGTCACCGCGCACCAGCCGCACCGACTTGTCGGGGTTGACCCGGGCCAGCGCCGAGCCCTTCGACGAGTGGATGACCAGCCCGGTGTGGCAGGGCAGGTTTTCCGCCTCCTCGAGCTGCAGTTCCTCACCCGCGTAGAGCGCGCCGACCTGGTCCTCGCCGAGCTTGAGGTCGGACATGCCGGTCCAGGTCGGATCGCTGGCCTGGCCGTGGCGGTATTCGTCGGCGGTGATGCCCACCGCCGCCGCCTTCACCCGCAGCGGCATGTCCTTGCTCACCAGCGTGACGTCGCGGCCCTCGGCGGCCATGCCGAGCGCCACGGAGAGGATGCGCGTGTCGTTGGAGTCGTTGCGGAACCCCAGGGGCAGGACACTCTGGTCGGCGTGATTCAGCTCGACCCGCAGCGTCCCGCCCTCGTCGTTGCACAGCACGGGCTGATCGAGCCGGCCGTACTTGATCCGCAACTCGTCGAGCATGCGCAGCGACTGCCGCGCGAACCAGCCCAGCTCGGGATGGTGACGCTTGCCCTCCAACTCGGAGATCACCACGAGGGGAATCACGACCTCATGGTCGGTGAACCGGCGGAACGCCGCCGGGTCGGACAGCAGGACCGAGGTGTCCAGGACGAAGACGCGGCCCGAAGGGGCCGGCTCCGATTCGGCATGCCGGTCACGGGTCTGGCGACCCGTGGCGGCGCGGCTCCTGGAGACTTTGGCGGCCGGGTCAGCCTTCGCAGCTGGTGAAGCGACCACGGCGTCAGATCGGCGAGATGTCACAGGCCTGCTCCAGCGGGCGTGCAACCCGGAACGCCCGCGGTCCGCCACCTCCGGCACCCTTCGCATGCACGGGGTCGGGATGCGGGCCCCGTGGCGCACTTGTCGCAGGTCCGGGCCGGCCGGTTGGCCCGGGATGACCCCGTGCCATGGCACAAACGCTAGCGGTCAACAAGCAAACCCGGTAGTACCGCGTTGCCGGTGAGCCCCGTGCAGTCGGACTCCGGGCGGGTAATCTGACGACGTGGCAGAGAGCGCGCGCCCCACACATCCCCCGACCACCGCACAGGCGTGGGAGTTCACCGCCGAGCGGGCCTGCGAAAGCACCTTCTTCTTCGACTTCGACGGCGTCCTGTCGCCGGTCACCGACGACCCGGACGCCTCGCAGCCGGTTCCGGCCGTGCCCGGGGTGCTCGAGCAGTTGGCCACGGCCGTCCGGCGGGTGGCGATCGTCTCCGCCCGGCCGGTCAGCTTCCTCCGGTCGCGGTTCGCCTCCCTCGAACGGGTCGACCTCTACGGCCTCTACGGGCTCGAGGTGTGGCACGAGGGCGAGGTCGTCACCGAACCGGCCGCGCTTCCCTGGGTGCCGGCCATGGAGGACCTGGCCGAGCGGGCACGCACCGAGCTGCCATCGGCGACTCTGGTGGAGTTCAAGCGCCTTTCGGTCGCCCTGCACTACCGCACGGCGCCCCAGCTGGCGGCCCAGGTCGAGCAGTGGAGCCACGAGCAGGCCGAACGCCACGGCCTCAAGATCCAGGCGGGCCGGATGGTGGTCGAGCTCAAGCCGCCGGTCGATCAGGACAAGGGCATGGTGATCACCGAGGGCGTGCGGAACGCCGCCTGCGCCTGGTATTTCGGGGATGACATGTCAGACATCAAGGCGTTCGACGCGCTGCGGGCGCGGGAGGCGGTCGATCCGGCGTTCTTCGGCATGGCAGTCGCGGTCGCCAACCCCGAAACCGGGACCGAGGTCTCCAACGCGGCCGACCTGACGCTCGACTCACCCGAGGCGGTGGCCGAGTTCCTGGCGGCTGGTCTGAAGACCTTCCGCTGAGACTGTCGCTGACGCTTCTTTTTCCGTACGCGCTCAGGCGCCGTAGCGCCGTTGCCGGCTGGCATAGGAGCGCAGCGCCCGCAGGAAGTCGACGCGGCGGAAGTCGGGCCAGTTAGCGTCGTGGAAATAGAACTCGGAGTGCGCCGACTGCCAGAGCAGGAAGCCCGACAGCCGCTGTTCGCCGCTGGTGCGGATGACCAGGTCGGGGTCGGGCTGGCCGCGCGTGTAGAGATGCTCGGCGATGTGCTCGACGTCGAGGATCTCGGCCATCTCCTCGATCGTGCGCCCGGCCGCCGCCTGCTCGTGCAGCAGCGAGCGGACCGCGTCGGCGATCTCGCGCCGGCCGCCGTAGCCGACCGCCATGTTGACCTCGACGCCGACCGTGCGGTCGCGGGTCTTCTCCTGGGCCGCCTTGAGCGTCGCCGCGGTCGAGCCGGGCAGCAGGTCGAGCGCGCCGACCATGCGCAGGCGCCACGGGTTGCCGTCCTCGGCCAGCTCGGTCGCCAGGTCCTCGATGATCTGCACCAGCGGGTCGAGCTCGCTCGCCGGGCGGCGCAGGTTGTCGGTGGCCAGAAGGTAGAGCGTGACGTGCTTGATGCCCGCCTGGTCGCACCAGGTCAGCAGCTCCTTGACCCGGGCCGCGCCGACGCGGTGGCCGTCGTTGGGGTCGACGAAGCCCATCTCCCGGGCCCAGCGCCGATTGCCGTCGCACATCACCCCGACATGCCGCGGGACGGGTTTGCCGATCAGCTTGCCGGCGAGGCGACGCTCGTAGATCGAATAAATCAAGGACCACACACTCATCGCCTCAAACCCTAGCCCTCCCCTCCGCGCGCTCAAGGGGTGGCCGGGTGCCGGCGGACCGTCTCGCCGAGGATGCGCCCGATCGTGCGAAGGTCGAAAACCCCGTCACCGAGCCCCAACTCCACCATCCGGCGGAAAACCCTGCCGTCCCGGTCGGCCGCCCGCACCGCCGCGTCGACCACCCGCGGCTCCCGGCTCAGCAGAGCGACCAGCCTGGAGTGGCGAAGGTGCCGGCCGAGACGCCGGCGCAGGGCGATCCGGTAGGCGGCCGGATCCCGCCGGGCGGCCGCCTCCCCCGCGAGCGCCCCGGACAGCACGGCGTAGAAGATGCCCTCGCCGGTGAACGGGTTGATCAGCGACAACGCGTCGCCGGCCAGGAGAACGCGGCCTCTCACCGGCGCCGGACGCCGGGTCGACAACGGCAGGTGGTGCCCACGCAGGCCGGTCGGCTCGGCGCCGGGCAGCATCTCGCGCAGGCGCCGTTCGAGGTACGCCCGGGAGAGCGCCCGCCCGCGCAGCACCTCGCCGTAGCCGACGTTGGCGGTGCCGTCGCCGATCGGGAACTCCCACGCGTACGCCGGCCACTGCTGCCGCGTGGTGACGATCAGCTGCTCGTCCGTGTTCGCCGTCGGCGCGTAGCCGCGAAGCGCGAACGCCAGATGCCCGGGCGGATTCACGGTTTCGCCAACCGCCCGCCGGACGATCGACGTCGCGCCGTCCGCACCTATTAATACGTGCCCGCGAAAACGACCGTCGACGACCACCCCGCCGCCGGTTTCCGCGATCTTTCTCACAGCGTGCCGCCGCAGTTCGGCCCCGGCCGCGACCGCCGCCGCGACCAGCCGCGCGTCGAACACCCGGCGGGGAACGGTGTGAGCCGCCCGTGGCAGTTCGCGAGCGACGGCCGCGCCGCCGGGCCCGACCAGCCGCAGCCGCGGCACAGCGGGGTAGCCGCCGGCCGCATCCGGGACGCCGAGGTCCTTCAGCACGTCGAGCGCCTCGGCCGCGATGCCGTCGCCACACGGCTTGTCCCGCGGAAAGTCGTCCCGGTCGAGCAGGAGAACGGTCGCGCCCTTTCTCCGGGCCGCCAGAGCGGCCGCCGCCCCGGCCGGCCCGGCCCCGATGACCACGACATCGAACTCGTCCATCCGCCAAGTCTGTGCGAACCGGCGCCCGAGGCTGGTACCCGGGCATGGCTCCACAATGGGGCCGAGTTCGGCAGCCGGCTATGACAGCTTCGCGGGGCGGTCCACCGCTGCCGGGTTGCCCGCTCGGAGGATGGTCGTCCGGGTGGCCAGGCGGCGCAGCTGCGGCGACTCCGGGTCGGCGTCGGTGACGAGGCCGGCCAGTTCGTCCAGCGGCAGGACGGTGAAGTCGGAGACGGCGCCGATCTTCTCGTTGCTGGCCAGGACGTACGTGTCGGCGGCGCGGCGGGACAGGGTGCGTTTCATCGCGGCCTCGTCGGGGTCGCCGGTGGTCAGGCCGGCGTCCGGGTGGACGCCGGTGACGCCGAGCAGGAACAGGTCGGCGTTGATGCCGGCCGCCGCCTCGGCCGCGGCGGCGCCGCAGGACACCGCGGAGTGTTTGTAGACGCGGCCGCCGATCAGATAGATGTCTATGGCCGGGTGCGGGACCAGGGCGGCGGCGATGGTCGGGCTGTGGGTGACCACGGTCGCGGCCAGGTCGGGGGGAAGCTGCTGGACCACGGCCAATGTGGTGGTGCCACCGTCGAGGATGACGGTCATGCCGGGGCGGATCAGGTCGGCGGCGCGGCGGGCCACGGCCGATTTGCTGTCGGGTTCGACCCGGCGCCGGGTGGCGTAGTCGGCCTCGGCGCGGGCCGCCGGCAGCGCTCCGCCGTAAACCCGCTGGCAGAGGCCCTCGGCGGCCAGGTCGCGCAGGTCGCGCCGGATGCTGTCCTCGGAGATGCCGAGCTCGGTGGCGAGGTCTTTGGCGACGATGCGGCCCTCGTCGCGCAGCCGGGTCAGCAGCAGGTCGCGGCGCTGGGCGGCGAGCATCAGGCCTCCACTCCCGGGACCTCGGCGAGATCGAAGTAGACCGGGAGGCCGCGCTGCCGGGCCAGGGCGACGTCCTGGTCGGCGCCGGTCGAGGCGCCTTCGAGCCGGAGGACGGCGTCGCAGTGCTCGAGGAGCCGCTCGGCCGTCGGATACATGATTTTGCCGGCGATCGGGTCGGCCACGCTCGTGCCCCCGGCTTCGCGCAGCACCGGCAGCGCGACCCACTCGCCGATCATCGGGACGTGCCCGGCCTGGAAGATCGGCCAGGACGCGCTCTCCAGCCGCCGCAGGTTGCGCTCGAGCAGGGCGGGGTCGTCGCCGGTGCCGGAGCGGTAGGGCCCGGCGATGAGAATCAGCATGCGGTGAAACTAGCAACACTCGGCAAGAACGTGCAAGAACGCGCGTCCGGAATGCGTACAGAAAGAGGTGCCTCGCTCCGCACCGGGGCGCCGATGCGGAGCGAGGCGAGGGGAACAACCAGGGTCAGGCGGAGAGGCGGGCTTTCAGAGCGTCGAGCTCGGCCCAGAGAACGGCCGGGAGCTTGTCGCCGAACTTCTCGAACCACGCGGTGACCTGGGGGATCTCGGCCAGCCACTCGTCGGTGTCGACGCGCAGGACGGCTTCCAGCTCGGCCGGGGTCAGGTCGAGGCCGCTCAGGTCGAGCGCGTCCGGGGTCGGTACGTGGCCGATCGGCGTCTCGACCGCGGCGCCCTTGCCGTCGAGTCGATCGCAGATCCACTTGAGGACGCGGCTGTTCTCGCCGAACCCCGGCCACAGGAAGCCGCCATCGTCACCGCGGCGGAACCAGTTGACGTAGAAGACCTTGGGGAGCCTCGCGGCGTCGCCGGTGGCGCCCTTGGCCATGTCGATCCAGTGCTGGAAGTAGTCGCCGGCGTGGTAGCCGATGAACGGCAGCATCGCCATCGGGTCGCGGCGTACGACACCCACCTGGCCGACCGCGGCGGCCGTCGTCTCCGACGAGAGGGTGGCTCCCATGTAGACGCCGTGCACCCAGTCGCGGGCCTCGGTGACCAGCGGCACCGTGGTCTTGCGGCGACCACCGAACAGGATCGCGTCGATCGGCACGCCGCGCGGGTCGTGGTATTCGTCGGCGAGGATCGGGCATTGCTCGATCGGGGTGCAGAAGCGGCTGTTCGGGTGGCTCGACGGGCCGTCCGAGTCGGGGGTCCAGTCTTTGCCCTTCCAGTCGGTGAGGTGCGCGGGCGGCTCGCCCATACCCTCCCACCAGATGTCACCGTCGTCGGTGAGGGCGACGTTGGTGAAGACCGAGTTGCCGCGGGCGAGCGTGCGCATCGCGTTGGGGTTGGTGTGGAAATCCGTGCCCGGGGCGACGCCGAACAGCCCGAACTCGGGGTTGGTGGCCCACAGCCGGCCGTCCTCGCCGAACCGCATCCAGGCGATGTCGTCCCCGACCGTCTCGACCTTCCAGCCGGGGATCGTCGGCTCGAGCATGGCCAGGTTGGTCTTGCCACAGGCCGACGGGAACGCGCCCGCGATGTAGCGGACCTGCCCCTCGGGCGACGTCAGCTTCATGATCAGCATGTGCTCGGCGAGCCAGCCCTCGTCGCGGGCGGCCACGCTGGCGATGCGCAGCGCGTAGCACTTCTTGCCGAGCAGCGAGTTGCCGCCGTAGCCGGAGCCGAACGACCAGATCTCGCGGGTCTCCGGGAAGTGCGAGATGTACTTCGTCTTGTTGCAGGGCCAGGGCACGTCCTTCTCCCCCGGCGACAGCGGTGCACCGACGGAGTGCAGCGCGGGCACGAAGTCGGCGTCGTCGCCCATCGCCGCCAGGACGTCGGCGCCCATCCGGGTCATGATCCGCATGCTGGCCACCACGTACGGGCTGTCGGTCAGCTCGACGCCGAACATCGGCTCCGGCGCGTCGAGCGGGCCCATGCAGAACGGGACGACGTACATCGTCCGGCCGCGCATGCAGCCCCGGTAGAAGACGGTCATGGTCGCCTTCATCTCGGCCGGCGCCATCCAGTTGTTGGTCGGGCCGGCGTCGGCCTCGTCGACCGAGCAGATGAAGGTGCGTTCTTCCACCCGGGCGACGTCCCCGGGGTCGGTGCGGGCCCAGAACGAGTTGGGCTTCTTGGCCGGGTCGAGCCGGACCAGCGCGCCGGATTCGACGAGGGCGTCGGTGAGGCCGGTCCACTCGGCTTCCGATCCGTCGCACCAGACGATCCGGTCGGGAGTGGTCAGAGCGGCGACTTCTTCGATCCACTTCAGAAGGCGGGCGTGGGGCACGGTGATCTCCTTCGGTCGTCACTGACCAATGACCGATCGGGCCGCACGGGCGGCCGGGTCACGGGAGTCACGTCAGACTAAGGCGGATTCTGGTCTTATTCATCGGCAGTTCTTGTGGACAACCGCACAATCTATGGTCGCCGTGCGCGTAGACGTTCGATTCGTCGCTCCCATGCGCAGTAGTGAGCGTGTGACGACAAACGGTCAGTCCGCGACCGGCCGATCGGCGCCTTTCGCAAAACGGGCATAAGGACCTAAGCTGCGCGTAATCGGGTTTTCCTCCCATCCCGCCCGCAGGAGGCAGGAATGACGATCCCGGGCAGCGAGCAGGACTCCGACACCGCTCTCCTGACCGCCGTCCGCGCCGGCGATACCGGCGCGTTCGGCACGCTTTACGAACGGCACCGGGGATCGGCGCGGCAACTGGCGTACGGGTTGGCCCGCGACCCGGCCGACGCCGACGATCTGGTCGCCGAGACGTTCGCCAAGGTGTTCGCCTCGCTGCGGGCCGGACGGGGACCACTGGTCGCGTTCCGGGCCTACCTGCACACGACCATGCGGCACGTCTGCTACCACCGGGCCCGCCGCGACCGGCGGCTCGAGTTCACCGACGACCTGACCCGGTACGACGAGGGCCTGCCGTTCACCGACCCGGCCCTCGACCGGCTCGAACGGTCGTACGCCGCGGCCGCCTTCCGCAAACTCCCGCCCCGCTGGCAGGACGTCCTCTGGCAGACCGAGGTCGAGGGCAACACCCCGGCCGAGGTCGCGGGCGTACTCGGGATGACGCCGAACGCCGTCGCCGTGCTCGCCCACCGCGCCCGCGAGGGCCTGCGCAGCCTCTACCTCCAGCAGCACGTCGCCGCGGCCGAGCACCCCGAGTGCCGCTGGGCCGGCGACCGGCTGGGCGGCCAGCTCCGAGGCCGGCTCGCGGCCCGGGACGCCGGCCGGATGAGCGCCCACCTCGGCTGGTGCGCCGAATGCCGGGGGAGACTGGCCGAGCTGAGCGAGATCGACGGGTTCCGCCACCGTCCGTACCGGCAGCGTCACCATGCCGGGAGCAGTGGTTAAGACTCGCGAACGAAAACTGCGTTCCGTGACAGCCGCCGGTACTCTCGGGTCCGTGCCCGACACCCCGCCCACCGGCCTGCGCGCCAAGCTTCGCGGGCTGGTGCGGGAGCTCGGCAAGTTCGGCACGGTGGGCGCGATCTCGTTCACGATCGACACCGTCATCTTCAATCTGATGCTCGGCGCGGGCGCCGAGACCCTGGTCGCCAAGCTGATCTCGACCGTGGTGGCGACCACCGTCGCGTTCCTCGGCAACCGCTTCTGGACCTGGCGGCACCGGGCCCACACCCACATGGCCCGGCAATACACCATGTTCTTCGTGCTCAACGCGATCGGCCTGGGCATCGGGCTCGGCTGCCTCGCGATCAGCCACTACGGCCTCGGCGCGATCTGGCCGGCCTTCCAGAGCCGCCTCGCCGACAACCTCTCGGCGCAGATCGTCGGCACCGCCGCCGGCACACTGTTCCGGTTCTGGTCCTATCGACGCTTTGTGTTCCCCGACACGGCCGGCCCGGCAGACGACGGCCATGACCTGCGGGACGACACGCGTGCGGCTACTGTGACGCCGCCTTCTTCACCCCTTAGTGACTCGGCGTGATCGTCGACCCTCCCGTAAGGTAGCCCAATGCCCTCAGGCACCTCGCTGATCGAACGCATACGCCATTTCGCCCCGGAAGCCATCGCGTTCGGCGTCATCGGCGCCGGCAACACGCTGCTCTACATGGCGATCACGTGGGCGGCACTGCCGATCGGCGCGGTCAAGGCCAGTGTCGTCGCCACGGTGATCACGACCACGCTGGCGTACATCGCCAACCGCTACTGGACCTACCGCAACCACACCCGCACCGCGCTCCGGCGCGAATACGTCCTGTTCTTCGGGTTCAACCTGGTCGGCATGGTCATCCAGTCCGGCGCGGTGGCGATCGGGAAGTACGGCTTCGGCCTCACCGAGGACAAGGACAAGTTCGCCTTCATGGGCGTCACCGTGATCGGCATCCTGATCGCCACGGTGTTCCGGTTCTGGGCCTACCGCACGTTCGTGTTCCTCAAGCCGCCGGTCGACGGGCACGAGGCCGCGATCGCCGACCTGGACGCCACGGCCGGTTTCGCCGAGCTGAGCGCGGAAGACGAGGCGGGCAGTGTGGCCGCGCTCGACCTGCAGTTCGACCCCCGCTAGTCATCTGGGCGTGCGCCGGCCGAACCGGCCGCGGCGCTGGGCCGGCACCTCGGGCTCCGGCTCATCCTCTTCTTCCTCGTCCTCGGGAAGACTCTCGATCAGCTCGTAGAGCAGGGTCTGCAACTCGTACGCGCGGGGGACGGCGGCCAGCACCGCGGGCTCGTCGCCGATCGAGGTGACGGTCAGCGTCCCGGCGCCGGTCATCCGGTCGACCAGGGACTGGCTCACCGCATGGTCGTTGATCCGGTTGAGCGGCAGGTCACGCCGCTCCCGGGCGATCACGCCGTCCTGCAGCACGATGCGCTCGTCGGTCACCACGTAATGGGTGCAGCGCCACTCGGCGAGCGGGCGGACGCCGTATCGAACGGCGTAATAAAGCATGATCAGCGCGACCACGCCGAAGGCCAGCAGCCCGCCCTGATTCTGCGGAAGCATCACCCACGTGACGATCATGACGGCCAGGGCCACCAGCAGGAGCAACACCGGGCCGGCCGCGACCCTCCAGTGCGGATGGAGGTGGAGGACAAGCTCCTCCTCGTCGGCCAGCACATCGTCGGGAAACGCCACGCGGTCAGCGTACGTGCAGGACGTCACCGGCCGAGACGTGATGGTCACGGTCGTCAGCCGTACGGACCACCAACCGGCCGTCCGGGTCGACCGCGGTCGCGCGGCCGGTCAGCTCACCGCCGCCCGGCAACAGCACCCGGACGTCCTGGTCGATCGTCGAACAACCCCGCCGGTACGCCGCGAGCAGCCCACACAACTCGGCGTCGCCGTCGGCCTCGCGCCAGCCCTCATACCAGTCGGCGACGCCCCGCAGCAGGGCCCGCAGCAGCGGTTCGCGGTCGACATGCGCCGCACCGGCGACCCGCAGCGAGGTGGCGGGCAGCCCGGTCGTCTCCGGCAACTCGTCGGCCCGCGTGCTCACGTTGAGCCCGATCCCGACGACGACCGCCTCACCGCTCATCTCGGCGAGGATGCCGGCGCCCTTGCCCACATGACTCTGCGCATCCTTGATCAGCAGGTCGTTGGGCCACTTCAGGCTGGCGTCGACCTCGGCGACCCGGTGCACGGCCTCCCGCAGCGCCACCCCGGCCAGCAGCGGCAGCCAACTGAAGGCGGCCGGAGACGCGGGCGCCCAGCCCTTCTCCCGGTCGGGCCGGCCCGGCCGCAGCAGCACACTCAGCGTGAGGCCGGCCCGGGGCGGCGACGTCCACTGGCGATCCCGGCGCCCCCGGCCGGCCGACTGCTGCTCGGCCACGACGACCAGGCCCTCGGGCTCGCCGTGGTGGGCGGCCTCGATCGCGTCGGCGTTGGTCGAACCGGTCTCGGCCCGGACGTCCAGCCGCGACCAGAACGCGCCCGGGATGAGCAGGGCGCGGCTCAGGGCCCGGGAGGAGAGCGGCGGCCGGTCGAGGTCGGAGTAGGGCGAGGCCATCTGTCGAGCGTAGGCCGGTCCCAGGTGGTGGAGAGCGCCGGCCTTGATTACAGCGGGGGGTCGGCGGCGTGGCGGCTCACATAGACGTTGTTGTCCGGGCTGGCGGCGGGGCGGGGGCGCGGGCGGGGGCGGCGGCGTTCGGGCTCGCCGGTCGGCGCACGGAAGCGCTGGTCCGCGTCGGCGGAGAGCGGCCGGCGGGGCTCGTTCTCGAGGAACCGGTTGTCGGCCGGCTTGGTGTTGCGGCCCGCCCACGAGACCGGGACTCTGACTTGGCGCTCGTCCGGCACACCGTGGTGCTCGTCGAGCCGGCCGCCCGGCTTTCCCGGGCGCTCGTCCAGCAGGCCACCGAGCTCGACCGGCACGTCGCGGCGCTCGTCCAGCGGGCCGCCCAGTTCGTCCGGCATGCCCCGGTCGTCCAGCAGGCCGCTCGGCTCGACCGGCACATCCCGGCGTTCGTCCAGCAGGCTGCTGAGATCGACCGCTGGGCTGCTGAACGCGGCAGGTGGGCTGCTGAGCTCGTCGGGCCGGCCGCGATGGTCGTCCGGCGAGCTGCGGCGGTCCTCCCGGGAGCGGCGGTGATCGTCCCGCGAGCGGCGGCGCCGGGGCGACCGGCGGCGACGCTCGGCGGGCAGCGGGGGCCAGGTGGGGACGAGTTCGGTCGGTTCGCTGGCTACCGGGGTGAGGTCGAAGCCGGTGGCCGGTTCGTAGTCCGGCACGGCCGGGAGACGTTCGACCTGGGTCGGCCAGCCGTAGCCGCGGGCCGACGGTTCCGGGTCGTCGTCGGGCAGGTCGAGATTCTGGATCGGGACAGGGGTCCAATATTCGCCGGCTGAGGGCTCGGCGGGGTCGTCGTGGTACTCGGGGCGGACCCAGTCGGCGACCCGACTGCCGTAGGCGGGGTCGGAACGGTCCACCCCGCGTACGGAAATCGGGCGGGACTCCTCCTCGCCTGGAGTGACCAGCCCCGGCTCGGCCGGAGCCGTCCGGTGGGAGGGAGCCGAAGGCTCCTCGGTGAGCGCGGTCTCCTCCGCGAGGCGGTCGGCCTCGTCGGCCAGACCGATCGAGGCCAGGCCGCCGGGGAGATCGTCGTCGTCGAGGCTCGCGTGGCGGCGGCTCTGTCGCGGGGTGTCCGGCCGGCGCGCCTCCGGCCGATCGAACTCCGCCCGGCGCGTCTCCGGCCGATCGAACTCCGCCCGGCGTGTCTCCGGCCGATCGAACTCCGGCTGGCGTGTCTCCGGCCGATCAAACTCCGGCTGGCCACAATCCGCCTGATCGAACCCTGCCGGATCGAAGCCTGCCGGATCGAACTCGGGCTGATCGAACTCTGACTGGCCGGTGTCTCGCCGGCCGAACTCCGGCTCGCCGAAGACTGGCTGGTCGAACTCGGTCCAGGAGGCTCGCCGGGCGGTCGGCAGGTCCAGGTCGGCGGTTTCGGTGAGGGCGGCCTCGGCGAGGGACGGCCGTCGGGGGATCTCGGTCCGCGTCCGCTCCCGCGGGGACGAACGCCGGGCACGCTCCGCCGTCGACCGTTCGCGCTCGCGCTGGGCTCGGCCTTCCGAGCGCTTCCCGCGGCCTTCTGCCGGCCGGGCGCGGCTTTCCAACGGCCGGGCGCGCACGCCCGGCTGCTCAGCACGCCCTTCGAGCTGCCGGGGGCGCCCTTCCGACCCGGGCCGCCCTTCCGACCTGGGCCGCCGCCCTTCCAGCTCGGCCCGCCCCTTCGGCTCGGCCCGCCCCTCCGGCTGTTTGGGGCGCCCGAACAGGACGGAACGGAGGCAGATCAGCGTGGCGATGCCGCCTGCGATGAAGGCGAGCCCGGCCGCGGTCATCCAGTTGGTCACGCCAGACGTAACGAATGGGGCATTGAGTGCGAAACGCACCCGTAGCGACGCGGGACCCGAACCCGCATTACGATCACCGGAGATCCCTGAACTGTCGTTCGAGAGCGCGAGGAACCCGGTGACGACGCAGCAGGACGCAGACATCCACACCACCGCCGGCAAGCTCGCCGACCTGGCCCACCGCACCGACGAGGCCGTGCACGCCGGCTCGGCCCGGGCGGTCGAGAAACAGCACTCGCGGGGCAAGAAGACCGCGCGCGAACGCATCGAGATGCTGCTCGACGAGGGTTCGTTCGTCGAGCTCGACGAGCTGGCCCGGCACCGGTCGACCAACTTCGGGCTCGAGAAGAATCGGCCCTACGGCGACGGCGTGGTCACCGGCCACGGCACGGTCGACGGCCGCCAGGTCTGCGTCTTCTCCCAGGACTTCACGGTCTTCGGCGGATCGCTCGGCGAGGTCTTCGGCGAAAAGATCGTCAAGGTGCTCGACCTGGCCATGAAGATCGGCTGCCCGATCATCGGGATCAACGACTCGGGCGGCGCCCGCATCCAGGAGGGTGTGGTCGCGCTCGGGCTCTACGCCGACATCTTCTTCCGCAACGTGCGGGCCAGCGGCGTCATCCCGCAGATCTCGCTGATCATGGGTCCGTGCGCGGGCGGAGCCGTCTACTCTCCGGCCATCACCGACTTCACGGTCATGGTCGACCAGACCTCGCACATGTTCATCACCGGTCCCGACGTGATCAAGACGGTCACCGGCGAAGAGGTCGGCATGGAGGAACTGGGTGGGGCCCGCACCCACAACACCCGCAGCGGCAACGCCCACTACCTCGCGTCGGACGAGGACGACGCGATCGACTACGTGCGGGCGCTTCTGTCCTATCTGCCGTCGAACAACCTCGACGATCCGACGATCTTCGAGTCGCTTGCCGACCTGTCGCCCTCCGAGGCCGACCTTGCGCTTGATTCGCTCATTCCGGATTCGGCCAACCAGCCCTACGACATCAAGAAGGTCGTCGAGACCGTCGTCGACGACTTCCTCGAGGTGCAGCCGCTCTACGCGCAGAACATCGTGGTCGGCTTCGGCCGGGTCGAAGGACGCCCGGTCGGCGCGGTCGCCAACCAGCCCATGCACTTCGCGGGCACCCTCGACATCGCGGCCTCCGAGAAGGCGGCCCGCTTCGTGCGCACCTGCGACGCCTTCAACATTCCGGTGGTCACCTTCGTCGACGTGGGGGGGGGTGTTGAGGGGGCGCCGGGGGGGTGGGGTGGGGGCTTAACGC
>NZ_JBFBAD010000030.1:60014-89053 GCF_040682075.1 Actinoplanes sp. NPDC051411
GCCCCGTGTGGGGCCCCCGTGCCTCGCATAATACTTCGCGGTGTACCCTTCGGCGGCCGGGCCCGGCTTTCTGCCGGGCACGTCTCAGGAGTGGGACGGCATCATCCGGCGAGGGGCCAAGCTCATCTACGCGTACGCCGAGGCCACGGTCCCCAAGGTCACGGTCATCACGCGCAAGGCGTACGGCGGGGCGTACGACGTGATGGGGTCCAAGCATCTCGGAGCCGACATGAACTTCGCCTGGCCGACGGCGCAGATCGCGGTGATGGGGGCGCAGGGCGCGGTCAACATCCTCTACCGGGGCGAACTGACTTCGGCCGACGATCCGGCGGCCCGGCGGGCCTCCCTCATCCAGGAGTACGAGGACGCCCTGGCCAATCCCTACATCGCGGCCGAGCGGGGCTATGTGGACGCGGTGATCCAGCCGTCGCAGACGCGGGTTCAGGTGACCCGGGCGTTGCGAACGCTCCGGACCAAGCGGGAAACGCTGCCGCCGAAGAAGCACGGCAACATTCCGCTCTAGGCGTCGTGGCGCAGCAGCAGGACGCCGCCGTAGATCAGGGCGGCGAGTGAGCCGGCCCAGAAGAGGGCCACGAAGAAGGCGCTGGAGAGCCCGGTCTTCTTGGACAGGGCCCCGGTGTCCGGCTCACCGCCCTCCTGCCAGCCGAAGTACAGGTCGGGGATCTTCCGGCTCCCCCCGATCAGGAGGAACCACACCCAGATGTGGGCGAAGACCAGCTGCACCTGCTCGGTCGACCGCATCGCCACGACCCAGATCAGCGCCCCGGTCAGCGGCACCGCGAGGAAACCGAACGCGTTGCGCACCATGAAGAGCATCATCGCTATCAGCACGAGCGTCATCAGCAGGATCGCGCGCGGTGCGAAGCCGTGCACCAGCATCCAGGCACCGGCGAGGCCGAACATCGACGGACCGAGATAGCCGGCCAATCCGGCGGCCAGCGTCTGAATCAGGCCGAAATCACTGACCTTCTTGCTGTAGCCGGTGGAGCCGCCGCCGTCCCGGTTCACCCTGACCTGCTTGACCACGAGACCGGTCAGCGACCCGAACATGGCATGACCGCCCTCGTGGGCGATCGTAATGGCATGCGAGGTATATCTCCACAGCGGCCCGGCAGCCACGAAAGCGACGATGCCCGTGGTCCAGGCCATTCCCGGATCGGCCATGTCCGCAAGGTAATCAAAGGACTACCCGGAACGTATCGGCCGATGGGTCTAGGTCGTCGCGCTCGGTAGCCACTGGCCGGCGAGCAGGAACGCGCCGACGACCAGGGCGGCCAGGTCGACCCCGAGGAAGACAGTCACCCACAAGAGGGCCGGCACGTGGGTGACGTGGGCGAGCTGGTCGGCGTCCGACTCCGGCATCCGGCCCCGGCTGCGGAGGCTCTGCAGCTCGAACACCGGGCGCACGCCGCCGAAGAGCAGGAACCAGACCCCGGCGTACGCGAAGACGGCCTGCACCTGCGCCGAGGCGTACCACGACACGACGAACACGATCGCGCCGGTGACCAAGAGCGACAGCACGCCGAACAGGTTGCGGATGTTGATCAGCATGAGCAGCAGCAGGACCACGGTCAGCCAGAGCAGCAGCGTGATCCGGTTACCGCCGAGCAGCCAGGCGCCGAGCACGCCGACCAGCGACGGGGCGATATAGCCCCCGAGCAGGGTGAACATCATGCCCGGCCCGGACGGGCGACCGGCCGACAGCGTGAGCCCGGAGGTGTCGAACTCCAGCCGGATGCCCCGCAACCGGCGGCCGGTGAGCAGCGCGATCAGCGCGTGGCCGCCCTCGTGGGCGATCGTCACCGCGTTGCGGGCGACCCGCCACACCGGACGGAACGCCACCGCCAACAGGCCGGCCAGCGCAGTGAGCAGCACGAGCAGGCCGGGCGGATCCGGCTGAGCACCGAGCAGTTTGTCCCAGAGGTCTGTCACACCGTCGATCACAGCCCGCGACTGTAGCCGATCACCCTAAGCGCGACGTCGGACCACCGTGCGGGTAGCGGAAACGCTACGCCGGGTCAGCGCGCGGGCGGCCACGAAGCCACCGGCGACCAGGGCGAGCGCGGCGAGAATCGAGATCATGACGGCCGGACCGGCCGCGGCGAGCAGCATCGCCGAGTCGCCGATCGCGATCAGCATCCAGAACGCGATCGTGGGCTTACTGCCGTACTGTCGGCAGCTCATGTCGCACCTCCATCCGTGGTGCCGAATGAATTACCCATTCACCCGGGTCTCACGCATGGGGGTCACGGCTTGGGCTGGAACCCCTGGTAGATGGTCTGCAGGTCGGTCTGCGCGGCCGCCCAGTCCTCCGGGGTCGTATACCAGTTCAACGAGTACGCCGCCGAGCCGCTGACCACGATGTTGCGCTTGTCGGCGTGCTGCTCGTTGTCGTTGCCGGAGACGTACGTGAACTCCCAGTCGGCGCACGCCTTGAACGGGCAGCTCACCGGGACAATCTTGATCTTGTGATAGCCGTCGTGGGACTGGTTGCCTTCCTGGTCCTTCCAGTCCTTCACCGGATCGGCGGCCGGGCTGTTCGTCCGGTCCACCAGGAGCAGCCGGTTGTTCCACCGGATATAGACCTGGCTGCCCTGAGGGTCGACGATCGCGTTCTGCGGGATCGGGAGCGTGAAGCCGGGCCAGCTGCCCTGCGACGCCCGGCTGTACCACTTCCAGCCGGCGGGCAGCGTCAGGGCGGCACCACTCGGCGGCGCGGACGAGACGGCCGCGCTCGGCTGGCCACTCGGCGTCTTGACGGCGGCGGACGGGCCGGCCGCACCGTTCTGAACCGCCCCGCCGGTCGCCCCGGTGGTCGGCGACGAGGCGGTCGGCTTGCCACCGCCGCCGCCGAACGCCTTGACCGCGAGCACGATCAGCAGCACCAGGATGACCAGCAGCGCGGCGGCACCGATGGCGGCCTGGCGGTAGGTCAGCCGGGTGCCCAAAATGGTGATGCCGGCGGTCTTGCGGAAGGTCGGGCTGGCCTGCATCGGATTCCAGGCCGGACGCGGAGCCGGGCTGAACGGGCCGATGTCAGCCGGCACCTCGGACGCCTCGGCCTCGAGCGCCGGCGACCGGCGCTTGCGGGCGGCCTGCGCGAGTTCCTCGTCGACCGTGACCTGGGCGGGGACCGGGCCGCCGGCTTCGGACACCGCCGATCTGCGGTCGCGGGCCGGAGGACGAGCAGCGCCCTCGCCGGCCCCTTCGGAGGTCATCGATTCGTGGTCGCGGGCCAGTGGAAGGACCGCGTCGCCGGCCTCCGTCTCACGCTTCGTCGTCTGCTCGGAATCCGCGGACTCGGCGGCCTCCGATTCGAGCGTCTCGGCCGCGGCGGCCGACGGACCCGCCTCTCCGGCCGAGGCTCCTACCGCGTCGGCCTCGACCCCTGTGCGCGTGGATTGCTTACGCTTCGGGGCCTCATCGGCGTCGGACTCAGCCTTCCCGGTCCCGTCAGCTTCAGTTTCGGCCTCCGCCGTCCCACCTGCGCCAACCGTGGCCTTCTCGGCCTTACCGGCATCGACGTCGGGGTGATCGGCCCGGCCGGCGGCAAACTCGGCCTCACCAGCCGTGCCCGCTCGGTCGTCGGTCTCACCAGCCCCGCCGTCAGCCTGATCAGCCCCGCCAGCGCGCACGGCGACCTCATCAGCCTGTCCAGCGCGGACATCGGCCCCACCAGCGCGGACATCGGCCCCACCAGCCTGGCCAGCGCGGACATCGGCCCCACCAGCCCCGCCAGCGCGGACATCGGCCCCGCCAGCGCGGACGGCGGCCTCGCTAGCCCGGTCGGCGCCGGGCGCAGCCCGGCCGTCCTCGCCGGCGCGGGCGCCAGCCTCATCAGCGCCGTCGACGCCAGGCGCAGCCTCGCCGTCCCCATCAGCGGGGACCGCGGCCTCGCCGACCCGGCCAGCGCCGGCCTCATCAGCCCTGTCGGCGCCACGCTCGGCCTCATCAGCCCGGTCGGCGCCACGCTCGGCCTCATCAGCCCGGTCGGCACCAAGGCCGGCCTCATCAGCCCGGTCGGCACCGACCTCGGCCTCGCCAGCCCGGTCGCTGACGCCAGTGGCCTCACCGGCTCTCCCGGCCCGGGCCTCGGTCTCGGCGGCTCGGCCGGCACCGACCTCGGCCTCACCGGACTGGCCGGCGCCGGCCTCGTCTCGGCCGGGCCCACCGGTCCGGGACTCGGCGCCGGGCGTCGACCCGGCCGCGGACTTCCGGCCCGGACGGGACGACGACGGGACGACCGTGGTGGCGTCGGCGGGCGGCGTCACGGCCGGGTGCTTCACGACCGTGGTCGGCTCGGCCGGGGGCGCCGCACCCGCCGGACCGGCGGCCGGCGAGACGACCGTGGTCGCGTCGGCCGGGGCGGCCTTCGCCGGGGCCGGAACCACCGTGGTGGCGTCGGCTGACGGGGCGGTGACGGCGGGCTTGCGGCCGGAACCCGGCCGGGCCGGCGGCGGTACGACAGTGGTCGCGTCGGCCGGCAGGGAACCGCGCTTGTTGCCCGTAGGCGGGACGACCGTGGTGGCGTCAACCTGCTCGGCGGCTCCCCGGCCGGACGGCGGCATCACGGTGGTGGCGTCGGCCCGCCCGTCGATCGGCGGCGGGACGACCGTCGTCGCGTCGGCGGGCCTGTCGCGACCCGGCGGCGGGACGACGGTGGTCGCGTCGGCCGGGTGGCCCATCGCGTCGGCCAGCGACTTCTCGTGTTCGGGGGCGGCCTTCTTACGCCGGGCGGCGGCCACGTCGGCCGCCGTGAAACCGCCCGGACCACCCCGGACGGTGCGGGCCAGGGACGGATCCACGTCGCTCGGACGCGACCGGGCCGGCCGGGACGGCGGGGTTGCGGGTGGGGGCGGGGCTTGCCGCGTACCGAAAGGGGGTTGGTCGTCCCGGACCGGCGGCCCATCGACCCTGGTCGGTTCCAGACGCGAAGCGTCGGCCCTGGGCCCATCGGGCCGGGCGGGTTTGTCGGGAGTGCGGCCGACCGATGCCTTGCCGGGCACAAAAACCGGCGGCCGGCCGTCGCCGGCCGCCGGGCGGCCCCCCGAAGCTGGCGCCTGACCTGGCGGATTGGCGGAACGTGAAGGCGCGACCGGCGGACGCGGACCGGGCACCACCGGCATCGCCCCGGTCGGCGGAAGCGCACGGCCCAGGCCCGGCCGGCGCATCGTCGGGCTCATCGGGAAGCTCAGCTTGGACCGGCGGCCGGTCGCCCGCAGCAGCAGGCGTTCGGCCTCCTCCGCGTTGATGCGGTGGGTCGGGTCCTTGCGGAGCAGGCCGTTGAGCACCGGCTTGAGCGGGCCCGCATTGCGCGACTGAGGCGGGTTTTCGGTCGCCAGGGCGGCCAGCGTCGCGATCGCCGACGGACGGGCGAACGGCGAGGCACCCTCGACCGCGGCATAGAGAGTGGCGCCCAGAGACCAAAGATCGGCGGCCGGTCCGGCTGTGCCGTCGCGGGCACGCTCCGGAGCGATGTACGCCGGGGAGCCCAGCACCAGACCCGTTCGGGTGACGTTGGGGTCGCCGGGGACGGTGGCCAGGCCGAAGTCGGTGAGCACGACGCGGCCGTCGGCACCGATCAGAACGTTGCCCGGTTTGACGTCGCGGTGCACCACACCGGCGCGATGAGCGGCGCGCAGCGCGTTGAGCACGCCCAGCCCGATCTCGGCCGCGCGGACCGCGTTGAACGGGCCGTCGCTGGCCAGCGTGTCGTGCAGCGAACGGGACGCGACGTATTCCATGACGATCCACGGGTCGGCGTCGGTGCGCAGCACGTCGAAGACGCGGACCACGTTGACGTTGTTGAGCCGGGCGATCGCGCGCGCCTCGCGCAGCGACCGCTCGCGCATCTCCTGGCGCTCCCCCGGCGTCAGACCGGGCGGCGGGACGAGTTCCTTGATGGCCACGTCGCGGTGGAGCACGACGTCGGTCGCCCGCCAGACGCGACCCATCCCGCCCTGACCGAGCGGCGCGACGAGCCGGTAACGGTCAGCGACAATAAGCGGGGGAGAAGAAGACATCACGCAGAAAATACCCGGTCCTGTCGAGCGGCAGCTAATTGATCAGCCGAGTGTGGGACGCGTGTCACCGGAACCTCCGGGCCTTTGTCGTACGCTCGGTCGATGGATGAGGAACCGCTGGTCAACGTCGTGCGCGGCACGCCCACCGATCTTGAGCTGGCCGCACTCGTCACGATCATCGCGGCACGATCCGCAGCCGTCGATGCTCGCCCGGCCCGGCCCGCCACCTCCGCCTGGGCCCGATCCGCACGTCCGTCGATCGGCCCCGCCTCCTGGCGCTCCTCCGGCCTGCCACGATAGATCATCTGACCTCGATCGATATCGGTCGGGTTGCGACCGTCCACCGCCGCCGACCGAGGTCCCCGCGGCTGGCGGGGAGCGACTACTCTACGAGAGCTCAACGTGAATGTTTCGGTGAGTGATCTTCAAGTAGTTCCGTCGGGGGAGGAAGCATGCTTTCCGAGGAGGACCGCGGGCCCGCCTGGATGCAGAATTACGGTTTTACCGACTTCGGCCAGATCGAGTCCGACATCACGGCGATGGAGCAGTTCGCGACCCAGCTCCGAGGCGACGTCACCAAGAACTACCAGACGCATGTGCCCGTCGTGCAGCAGCTGATGCTGACCGTGCTCCCAAACCCGCCCGCCGCATTTGAAGAGCTGTCGTCGTTCCTGATCGTGCACAACGACGCTCAGAACGTCTCCCAGAAGAACGTCTTTCAGTTCGGCAACGGCACCCTGCAGGCCGCCGACGCGGCCAAAAAGGTCAGCGCGGACTACCGCGGATCGGACGCGTTCTCGCACGCGAAGGTCGCCGACGTCGATCAGGCCTTCCGATCGGTCAGCCAGGAGGGGAACGACTGATGTTGGAAGGAGCCGGAGGAGGCGGCGGGGGCACCAACTGGTGGGGCATGAGCATGGAGCAGATCCAGCAGCTTGCCCAGAGCCCCGACATCGACGCGCACTACCAGATCGTGGACGGCTGGCAGAAGTCCTATGAGCTGGTCGCCGACCACATGGCGCAGGTGACGCTCTACCGTGACTCGCTCGCAGCAGCTTGGCCCCCGGAGAAGAGCAGCGCCTCGAAGGCCTACATCGATCGGCTGAATACGCTCATCGGTCATCTGCAGGAGACGCAGGACGCCGCGCTCGCCAACCACGACGCGCTGAGTTCCGCGAGCCTTTCTCTCAGTCTGGCCAAGACCGAGATGGGCAAGCTTTACAACCAGTGGGATTCGAACAACAAGACGCTGCTCGCCTTCAACCAGCAGCAAGCGCAGAAGAAAGCCCAGATCCAGACCGGCAAGCCGACGCCGAGCCCGAGCCCGAGCGGCGATGAGCCGCCACCCGTGACCGCGGATCAGCAGGAGGCACTGCGGCAAAAGGCGATCACGTTGATGTCCGGCGTGAGTTCCGACCTGGCCCAGGCTCAGCTCCAGGTCGTCCGGCCCGCGCCTTACACGCCCGATTTCGGCAGCGAGAAGGATCCCCACCAGAACGGGGCGGGTGCCGGCGGCCCGGCCACTCTCCCGCCCATCGTTCCCACTACCTCTTCAGGCGGTGGCGGGGGCGGCTCGACCAGCGGGAGTTCCTTCTCGTCGACGCACGGGTCGGCCCCCTTCCCCACCGCGTCGAGCAACACGCTGCCGACCACCGGCTCGCCGTTCCCGAGCAGCGGTGGCGGAAACCCTGGGCTCGTGCTCGGCGGAACCAACACGCCTCCGCCGCCCACGTTCACGCCTAACCCCAATCCGGTCACCACGCTGCCGGGAGGTGGCGGCCCGACCATCAACCCCGGAATCATGCCGCCGGGGACCGGCCCGATCCTTCCGAACGGTTCCCTGCCGACGGGCGGCAACTTTCCGAGGGGCGAAGGCGGGTTCAAGCCTTTCGGAGGCGCGCCAGAGGGCGGGCTGAGGGCGATGCCGCCCGGCGGCATCATCGGCAGGGCTCCCGGAGTCGGCCTAGGTGAGCCGAATGCGGGCCGCTTCGGGCCGCAACGCGTGAATCCGGTCGGAGGTGTCATCGGCGAGCCGACAGCCGGTCCGGGCATGATGGGCGGCGGCCGGGGTGTCGCCGCCGGCGCTCGCGGAGGCAGCGTCGCGGCCGGGCATGGTGGTTTGAGCTCCGCCGGCGGTCAGCAGCCTTACGGTCAGCTCGGTGGACGGCGGTCTGGCCGACGCGGCCAAGCCGAGGATGCCACCTGGGATCCGGACAACCCGTGGGCGACCGGCGAGGGCGTTGACCCGGTGGTACTACCGCCGGTCGAGCAGCGGATCGATCCGGGACCGGCGATCGGACTCGGTTGATCATGCGCCGTGCTCTGCACGCGGCTGCCGGAGCGCTCGTTTTGGCAGCCGCCGTCGTCATCCCCTCCGGCCGGGCCATGGCCGACGGCATTCGGGACCAGCAGTGGTATCTGAAGGCCTTGAAAGTCTCCGAAGCGCATGCCATCAGCACAGGATCCGGAGTCACTGTCGCCGTCATCGACAGTGGCGTTGCCCCACACCAGGATCTCAAGGGCAATCTGCTGGCGGGTTACAACTTCGCCATCGCCAAGCCCGACGGCCGGACCGACACCGAGGGCCACGGAACCAATATGGCGGGCCTCATCGCGGGGCGGGGCCGAGGAAGCACCGGAATTTTGGGCATCGCCCCGTCCGCAAAGATCCTGCCACTCAAGGGCGGCAACCGAGACAATTTCGACAGCGACATCATCGCCGAGGCAATCGACTATGCCGTGGCGCACAAGGCTCAGGTAATCAACGCCTCCCTCAAAGCCGCTCCCTCGATCAAGCTGCTCAAAGCGGTCAAGGATGCCAATGCGGCCGGTGTCGTTGTCGTTGGCGCCTCGGGAAACGACGGCGACACGCTGGTGGGATACCCGGCGGCCGCCAGCGGCGCTCTCGGTGTCGGTGCCACCGACAAGAACGGCAAGCACTGGGCGGACTCGACCCACGGTCCGACCTTGCAAATCTGTGCACCGGGGGTGGACATCATCACCACCGGGCTTCGAAACAAATACACCGAGGCAGATGGGACCTCCGACTCGGCGGCGATCGTGTCGGGGGCGGCGGCGCTCGTGCGGGCGAAGTTTCCGCAGCTGTCAGCCGACGAGATCATTCACCGGATCACGGCCACAGCCGATGACAACGGGACGCCTGGACGTGATGACAACTGTGGCTTCGGCGAATTGAACATCGTCAAGGCGCTCACGGCCGACGTGCCGCCGCTCAGCGGGAGTTCCTCCGCGTCGCCGAGTGCGAGCACGGTGGCTCCGGCGCCGGCTGCCAGCACCGACGTGGCCGCTCCACCGAGCGCCGAGAAGAAGGGTGGCAGTGCGCCGCTGATCGTTGGCGTCGTGGTTGTGGTGTTGCTCGTTGCGGGGTTGGTCGGGTTCGTTGCCGTGCGGCGGCAGCGGCGGGTGTAGCGAAAATAGGGTTGAAACTGGGGATTGTGTGCCCCGTGGGGGGCTTTTGCCCTTGTAGCCTCTGAAGCGTGCAGAACGACATCGCGTACCACCTGATCCTGGCCTCGGCCAGCCCGGCCCGTCGCGCGCTGCTGGCCGCGGCCGGGATCGACGCCGAGGTGATGGTCAGCGGGGTGGACGAGTCCGTCGTCGAGGCCGAGGACGCCTATACGCTGTCGCTCGGCCTGGCGCGGATGAAGGCTCGCACCGTGGCCGCCGACCTGGCCGCCGATCCGGGGGCGCTGGTGCTCGGGTGTGACTCGGTGCTCGCGTTCGAGGGTGAGATCTTCGGTAAGCCGGCGAATGCCGAGGAGTCGGTCAAGCGTTGGATGATGATGCGCGGCCGTTCCGGGGTGCTGCACACCGGGCACCATCTGACCGGGCTGGTCTCCGGCAAGCAGGCCGAGGGCGTCGGCACGACCGTGGTGCATTTCGCCGACATCACCGACGAGGAGATCGCGGCCTACGTGGCGACCGGGGAGCCGCTCAACGTGGCCGGTTCGTTCACGCTGGACGGCCGCGGGGGCGCCTTCGTCGACCGTATCGAAGGCGACCCCGGGAACGTTATCGGGCTGTCGTTGCCGCTGCTGCGCACTCTGCTCGGCGAGATGGACATTTCGATCACGCAGTTGTGGCGGCGGGCGGAGGAAGCCGGCTAGCGCACGCTGCGGGCGAATTCGCGGGCCGCCCAGCCGACCGCGAGTATGGCCAGGGCCGCCATGATGAGCAGGCCCTGCCAGACCGCGGGCGCGCCCAGGTCACCCTGGAACAGCGCACGGATGCCTTTCACCGCCCATGAGAACGGGTTCCAGTTCGCGACGCCCTGGAGCCAGCCCGGCGCGTACGTCAATGGCAGCAGGATGCCGCTGAGCAGCAGCACCGGCTGCGAAACCGTGTTCATCGCCGGGGCCAGCGCGTCTTCGCTCTTCAGCACCAGCGCGACGCCGTAGCTGATCGCCGACGTCATCATCGAGATCAGCGCCAGCAGCAGGTAGGCGAGCAGCAGGTTGCCGATGAACACCCGCAGCCCGAATGCCAGCGCGAGCACCGTGATGATGACCGCCTGGGAGATCAGCGAGACGGTGTCGCGCAGGGAGCGGCCGAGCAGGAGGGCGAGCCGGCTGATCGGGGTGACCCGGGCCCGTTCGATGACGCCGGCCCGGAGTTCGGCGATCAGGCCGAAGCCCTGGAACAGGCCGCCGAAGATGGCGAGGAGTACCAGCAGGCCGGGCACGAAGATCTGGTATGCCTCGGCGTTGGTGCGAACCTGCAGGGCCGGCTTCAGCAGGGGTGCGAACAGCAGCAGGTACATGACCGGCTGGAAGATCCCGACGAAGATCCAGACCGGGTTGCGGAGGAGCAGCCCCAGTTGCCGGTTGAAGATCAGGGAGGTGTCGCGGAGAAGTTTCATCGGGTCAGCTCTCCCGCAGGGATCGGCCGGTCTTGGTGAGGAAGACGTCGTCGAGGCTGGGCCGGTGCAGTTCGATGGTGCCGAGCGGCACCCCGGCGGCGTCCAGCAGGCGGAGGATCTGCGGGATCGCGACCGCTCCGTCGTCGACGAACAGGCGCACGCCTTCGGCGTACGTCTCGAGCTTGTAGGAACCGAGGGCCTCCGCCGCCGCGCTGAGCGCGTCCACCGGCAGGCCGACCCGGACGATGTCGCCGGAGATCTCGCGTTTGAGTTCGGCCGGTGTGCCGGAGGCGACGATCTCACCGTGATCCATGATGGAGATGCGGTCGCAGAGGGCGTCGGCCTCGTCGAGGTAGTGCGTGGTGATGAAGACCGTCATGCCTTCGTCGCGCAGGCGGCGCACTTCGTCCCACATGTGGGCGCGGCTCTGCGGGTCGAGGCCGGTGGTCGGTTCGTCGAGGAAGACGACCTGGGGTGAGTGGATGACGCCGAGCGCGATGTCGACCCGGCGCCGCTGGCCGCCGGAGTAGGTGCGGCATTTGCGGTCGGCGAACTCGCTGAGCTGGAAGTTGTCGAGGAGACGGGTGGCCCGCGCGGTGGCGTCGGCCTTGGTGATGTCGTAGCAGCGGGCTTGGAGGATCAGCTCTTCGCGGGCGGTGCTGTCGTCCCACGTGCTGCCGCCCTGGGCGACGTACCCGATGCGGCGCCGCACCTCGGCCGGGTCGCCGAGCAGGTCGGCGCCGGCGATGGTGGCGGTGCCGCCGTCCGGTGGGATGAGGGTGGCCAGCATGCGCAGGGTTGTGGTCTTGCCGGCCCCGTTGGGGCCGAGGAACCCGAAGATCTCGCCGGCTGCGACGTCGAGGTCGACCCCGCGAACGGCGTCGACGACCGCTTGGCGTGTTTTGAATGACTTGCGAAGTCCGCGAGTCTCAATCATGCGGGCACGTTACGACCGTCCGCCGCCTTAGTCAAACTTGATTATTCAGACTTGCCCGGAAGGTAGGGCTCGCCCGACTCGACGCGGGTGGCGATCCGCGCACACCACTCGATCTCGGCCTGGGAACGAGCCATGCTCAACTCCCACATCCAGGCGACATAGGTCGGCTTGTCGTCGAGCCAGTCCGCACTCAGCGCCGCCTCCAGCTGCTTGACCCCGGCTTCCAGCTGCATCGCCCGGTTGCGCAGGGCAGCGGCCGCCTCGTCGCGCGGCAACGCGGCCAGGAACGCGAAGGCGGCCATGAACGGATCGGGCGCCGGCGCGAGATTCCACCAGTAGTTACGCAACTGAGACTGAAACTCGGCCGCACCCTTCGGCGTGATCTCGTACGAGGTGCGGGCCGGACGGGCACCGATCTGCTCGGTGGCCACCTCGCGCAACAGGCCCTCCTCGGAGAGCTTGCGCAGACCGTGATAGATCGAGCCGGGCTGCACGTTGGCCCACTTGTCGGCGCTCCAGCTCAGCAGCTCGCGGCGTACGTCATAGCCGTGCACCGGCTGCAGCCACTGGACCACACCGAGGATCATCATGCGAGTAGCGGACACCGTCTCAGCGTAGGCTCACGTCGTGCGCAAGGTATTGATCGCCAACCGTGCCGAAATCGCCATCCGCGTCATCCGGGCCTGCCAGGACGCCGGGCTGACCAGCGTCGCCGTCTATGCCGACGGCGACCGCGACGCCCCCCACGTCCGGCTGGCCGACGAGGCCTTCGCGCTGGGCGGTGAGACCGCCGCCGACACCTACCTGCGCATCGACAAGCTGATCGACATCGCGGGCCGGGCCGGGGCCGACGCGGTCCACCCGGGCTACGGCTTCCTGTCGGAAAACGCCGATTTCGCCCAGGCCGTCCTCGACGCCGGGCTGACCTGGATCGGCCCGACCCCCCAGGCGATCCGCGACCTGGGCGACAAGGTGACCGCGCGGCACATCGCCCAGCGCGTAGGCGCCCCGCTGGTGCCGGGCACCGCCGAGCCGGTGCGGGACGCGACCGAGATCATCGCCTTCGCCGAGCAGCACGGCCTGCCGGTCGCGATCAAGGCGGCGTTCGGTGGCGGCGGCCGCGGGCTCAAGGTCGCGCGCACGATCGAGGAGATCCCGGCGCTGTTCGAGAGCGCGACCCGTGAGGCGGTGGCGGCCTTCGGGCGGGGCGAGTGCTTCGTCGAGCGCTACCTCGACCGTCCCCGGCACGTCGAGGCGCAGGTGCTGGCCGACACGCACGGCAACGTGGTGGTCGTCGGCACCCGGGACTGCTCGCTGCAGCGCCGCCACCAGAAGCTGGTCGAAGAGGCTCCGGCGCCGTTCCTCACCGGCGAGCAGCGCGCGTCGATCCACTCCAGCGCCAAGGCGATCTGCCGCGAGGCCGGCTATCACGGCGCCGGCACGGTCGAATACCTGGTCGGCCAGGACGGCACCATCTCGTTCCTCGAGGTCAACACCCGGCTGCAGGTCGAACACCCGGTCAGCGAGGAGACCGCCGGCATGGATCTGGTGCGGGCCCAGTTCCAGATCGCGTCGGGCGCTCCGCTCGACATCACCGAAGACCCGGTCCCCCGCGGCCACGCGATCGAATTCCGCCTCAACGGCGAAGACCCGGGCCGGAACTTCCTTCCGGCCCCCGGCTCGGTGACGGCCCTGCGATGGCCTTCCGGTCCGGGCGTACGCGTCGACGCCGGCGTCGAACAGGGCACCGTGATCGGCGGCAACTTCGACTCCCTGCTCGCCAAGATCATCGTCACCGGTTCGACCCGCGAGGAGGCGCTCGAGCGTTCCCGCCGGGTGCTCGACGAGACGGTCGTCGAGGGCATCGCGACCGTGCTGCCGTTCCACCGCGCGGTCGTCCGCGACGAGGCGTTCACCGGCGAGCCGTTCTCGGTCCACACACGATGGATCGAGACCGAGTGGTCGGGCGGCGTCCCGCCGTTCCAGCCGGTGCCGGCCGACACCGCGGAGTCGCCGCGGGAGACGGTCGTGGTCGAGGTCGGCGGCAAGCGACTCGAGGTCAGCCTGCCCGCCTCGCTGCTGGCCGGCGGTCCCGCGCCCGCGGCGGCCGCCCGCCCGTCCGGTCGCCGGTCCACGCGCGGCGCCGCTACGACCGGCGGCGGGAGCGCGGCGTCCCTGACCGCCCCGATGCAGGGCACGATCGTCAAGGTCGCGGTCTCGGACGGCGACTCGGTCCAGGAGGGCGACGTGATCGTGGTGATCGAGGCGATGAAGATGGAGCAGCCGCTGCCGGCCCACAAGGCGGGCGTCATCTCCGACCTGAACGTCGAGGTCGGGGCAACGGTCTCGGCCGGCGCCCCGATCTGCTCAATCAACTGACCTGCCCCCGCCGTTATGCGCAGGCGATCCAGTAGCGCAGCTTCTCCTCGATCGGCTCGTCCGGGACGCCGCCGTTGTGCTCGATCGTGCGGCGGGACGCCGCGTTGTCGTCGTCGCAGGTGAGCAGCACCGACTCCAGGCCGATCCGCCGGGCCCACGGCAGCGCCGCGGCCAGCATCGCCGTCGCGTGTCCCTGCCGCCGGGCCGACGGCCGCACCTCATAGCCGATGTGCCCGTTGCGCAGCCCGGTCCGCCCGGGCGCCAGCCGGTGCCGGATGCTCAGCCGCCCGAGGAACGCGTCGCCGTCGATCCACCACAGGGAGGTCGTCGGCACGAAGTTGTCCGGTCGCGGCGTCTCCTCGAGCTCCTCGGCCCGCAGGCTGTCGAGGTACCGCTGGAAGGCCTCCGGCTCGTGCCACGACGATCCGTAGGTCGCCACCGCACGGGAGATCGGGCCGGTCGGATCGAGCGGGCCCGCGGCGAGCGACTCATCGACGAAGGCCAGGAACGAAGCCTGGACAGACACGGTGGGAAGCGTCAATGCGGGCACGCGCCACACGATACGCATAGGGGGGCCGTCGGTACGGGACCAACTGGTTCGATCATGCCGCTACGCTGCGGCTTGTCCCGTGCCGGTGGGGACCAGGCCGTCATCAGGCCGTGAGGCCGGTCGGTGCCCGAATGCCTGGTCGATCGCCTTACGCGTTCGTTCCTCGCTGCTGGGCATCAGATGCGTGTAGGTGCGAAGGGTGAAGCCGGGGTCGGCGTGGCCCAGGTAGCTCGCGAGAGCCTTGATCGACTCCCCTGCGTCGAGCAGGGTGGAGGCGTAGAAGTGGCGCAGGGCGTGCATGCCGTTCTTCCGGTCCTGCGGGATGCCTGACCTGGTCGCAGCCGGCCACCAGACCTTCTTGTTGAGATCGCCTCGATTGACGGCTCCGCCATGAACCCCCAAAATGACGAGATGTGCTGCGCCGGGCTTACCTGATGGCGTTTCCCACGGCAAGGCGATCGGTCGGGGAGAGAATTCGGCGATGTGTTCGCGGAGTCGTTCAGCGACCGAAGAGGGCAGAGGGACCTCGCGAGTCTTCCGGCCTTTGGGCTCCGCGAAGACTAGCTTGGCGCGGACGATCCTGATCTGTCGTCGCACGCGGATGATTTGCTTTTCGAAGTCGATGTCATCGACGGCGAGGCCGAGGATTTCTCCCTGCCGCATACCGCACCCGGCCCCTAAATCGATCAGTATTTTGTAACGCCGAGGGAGATTGCTTCTCAGCGCTTCGACTTGCTCGATTTCCCAGGGCACGACGCGGATGGATCGAAGCTTGGCCGGTTTTGCGCTTCGTGCCCTACAGGGATTCTTGGTTATACGGTCATCGTCGACCGCCGCGTTGAGGATGGATGACACATTGCTGAATGCGATTGATCGGAAGGCGTCCGACAGTCCTGCTACTTGAAGGCTCCGGTCGAACTGGCGGATGTGCTCCGGCCGCATGGAGGCTAGTTCGAGATCGCCGAGCTTGGGAATGATGTGCCGCCGCAGTCGCCGCTCGGTCACTTCCCGCGTCGGCTCGTCGAACGTCTGCTGTTCGATCCACCGCTGTGCGTACTCTGCGAAGGTGATCCTTCCGGCGACAGGATCGACGAAGGAGCCCCGGAGTCTCTTCGACTCGATATCGGTGAGGTAGTCGTCTGCCGCCTTCTTCTGACGGTCAGGAAATGACTTCGACCGTTCCCGCCCGCCAGGACCCAGGTAACGCACTCGGTACCGGAGCCCTTTACCGTACAGCGGCGTCTTTACCCTTACAGGCTTATCGTCCGGTCCCGCAACGGTACGGAACCAGCGGTCTTCCACATGTCCCATCTACGCTGCCTCCTGCGTTTGCCGAGCGAACCAGGCGCGTACATCGGCGGGGTCATAGCGAAGGTGGCGGCCAACGCGTCCAGCGGGCGGACCGTAATTGCGTTTACGCCAGGCGTAGAGAGTCTGGACAGGTACAGCCAGGTAGGCGGCAACTTGTTCAATCTCCCAGAGCTTCTCCGGGTTGGCGGGTTCAGTCATGGGTTCTCCTTGGCGGTGATGGTGAGGTAGACGCGGATTTCTCCGTCATTCCTTGCGGGGTGGGTACTGGTGCGACATATCGTCTGCTGATCGCGGAATGCCGTCGCGTAGTAGGACACGAGATAGGCCTTCTGTGCGGTAACGATGTGCGCCGGTCCGACGAGTCGGACGGACAGCAGGGGCCGAGGTCGCCGATTTGGTGTCATGACACGCTTTCCTTTCACGGCGGCAACGCGGTGCGGGCCGCCTTTATAGGCACTGTGGAGTTTTCAAGGAACGGTTTTGACACGTACGTGTCAGGCTGCGGCGGGGAGGGTGATGACGGCGCCCTGGTCGTCGTCGGGGGCGTAGTCGCGGGCGTGGGCGCGTCGGCGGGCGGCGTCGGCGGCGGAGTTGGCGAGTAGGGCGTCTCCAGTGGTGATCCAGCCGGTGGCGTGGTAGCCGAGGCGGTAGACGACGAGTTCGGCTTGTTGGTCGTCCCAGAGTTCGGGGAAGCCTTGGGTGCGGCGCCAGATGGTGCGTTCCCAGCGCTTCAACGTGTAGGTGACGGAGAAGCCTCGGGATTTGGTGGTGATGTGGCCGCCGTGGCCGTATTGGTGGGCGTAACGGCGGAGCCGGTGCCAGCCGTCGGCGGTGCCGAGGTCCCAGCAGGCGCGGATGAGTCGTCCGAGGTGGGTGTCGGGGGTGGCGTGCAGTTCGACGGTGAGGTCGTCGACGCGGCGGAATACCTGCCCGGTGACCTCGGTGCTTTTGGTGACGTATTTGGCAATGTAGGCCGTGACCTGCTCGACCGAGATTTCGCCGGTGGCGTTGATGTGGCGGATGTCGAGTCCCTTGTCGGGATCGCCCCACCGGATCTCCCAGCCCTTGCCGCCGTTGGCGGGGTGGGGACGGCTGGTGTAGGCGGTGGCGGTGAACGCGTGCCGTAGGACGGCGGCGAACATGTCGCGGGTGACGATCCGGTCGGCCGGGACGATCGCGGACGGGCAGTCGGGGTGGTAGCCGTCGAGGCGGATGACGGCGTGGTAGTGGATGACGCCGCGGACTTGGAATTCGTAGACCTTGACGTAGCGGCGGCGTAGGTCGACGCCGTAGCGCTTGCCGAGGCGGCTGAGTTCGCGGTCGGCTTCTTGCAGGGTGCGCCGCCACAGTTCAGGGGCCTCGTGGTTCCAGACGACTTGCCCGGCGTGGTCGTAGCAGTCGAGGCATAGCGGGGTGCCGAGGTTGCTGTCGCCGGCCTTGTGCCGGGTGGTGCAGCGGATCTCGACGCCGTGGGGGCAGGTTTTGCCGAACGGGCGGCAGATGGCGGCGCGGCAGGTGCAGCCGGCCTTGGTGCGGCAGTCGGCGGCGTGGGTTTTGACGACGCGGTGGTGGACGGGGCCGAAGGAGGGTGCGGTGGCGGTGAGGAACACGGCGATGTGCTGGCCGAGTGGGGGCAGGCCGTAGCGGTTGCCTTCGAGTCCGGCGCGGATGATCTGGTAGGTGTCGCGGCGGTAGACCTCGGCGCAGGACGGGCAGACGCTGGCGCGGCGGTTGCCGCACGGGGTGTAGATGGCGCCGTCAGGCATGGTGTCGGTGTCGACGGTGTGCATGATCGTGCCGTCGGCGTTTTTGACGTCGATCTGCCCGGACAGGCGGATGGGCCGGGTGCAGGCGGCGGCGGCCGAGATGTGGCTGAGCCAGTCGTCGAAGCCGGGGCCGACACGCTTACGGGCGGTGGCGACTTCGGTGGGGTCGAAGCCGAGGCGGGTGTCGGGGTGTGCGGGAGCGCTGGCGCGGGGGTTGACCCAGGGCCAGGTTTCGGCGTTCTCCCCCGCACCCACAACAGTTGTTGTGGGTGTGAGAGGCAGCGTCGAGCTGCTCATTAGGCGTGGTCTCCGTGGATGCGGGTGAAGCCCTTCAAGAGCGGGTAGGGGCGGCCTTGTTGTGTCTGGGGGTCGACGAGTTGGAGGCCGTTGTGGGCCTGGGCGAGGGTGCCGAGGTCGTCGAGTGCCGGGCAGATCGGGCAGCCCTTGCAGTCGAAGTGGTTCCTCATGACGTCCGCGACGAGGGTGGCGACGATGTTGAGGAGCTGGCCGGTGTAGGCCAGGGGGTCTTCCATCTGCGCCAGCAGCTGATCCTCGAAGAACAGCAGCATCTTCGTGTTCGGGTCGACGGGTTGCGGGTCGGTCATTGCGGATTTCCCTTCTCGGGTTGAGCCGTCGAAGTTTCGGCGGCATCTCCCACGCCCACAACCGAAGTTGTGGGTGTGAGAGGCAGCGTCGAAGTCGTCACGCGGTGACGGGGGTGCCGTTGTGCGGCCGGGTGGTCGCGGGTGTGACGGGGTGGTTCTCGAGGTAGGTCAGGATGTCGGTTGCGGTGGCCGTCGGGATGCGGAGTCGGACCGCGAGCTGGTTGGGGTTGATCGGTTCGTCGTGGGTGTCGCGGTGCGAGGCCGCGATGGCCCTGGCGTTGCTGAGTAGCTGGACGGGAATCTCGGGTTCTGACAGCGCGGCCGGTGCCGGGGCCGGGGTGGTCGCGGGTGCGGCCGGGGCGGTCTTCGGCGCGGCCGGCGGGGTGGTCTTCTTCGCGGGTGTCTTCTTGCTCGGGGTTGTCTTCTTGGCCGGTGCCCGTTTGCGGGGTGTGGCCCTGGTCGTGGGTGCGGCGGTCGGGCTGACCTCTGCCTGCGTGGTGCCGGAAGGCGTAGCGGGCGAGGTGGCCGACGCGGAGGCCGCGACCGGGTTGGTGGTGGGCCGGTGGGCGGTGACGGTGAAGACGAGCTTGGACAGGGCGAAGAAGGCCAGCGCCGGGAGGGCGGAGACCATCCAGCCGAACAGCGACGCCTCAGCGATGGCGAGCTGCGCGGTCAGGGAGATGCCGACAGCGGCAACGAGCAGGAACATCGGGTAGCCGACCTTCGCGTGTGCGTCTTTGCGACGGCGACGGCCGATCTCGATCAGCGAGGCGGTCGGGATGAGTTCGGTGATGACGGCGTTGGCCCAGCCGAACCAGCCGGGCGTGTGAGCGGGGCTGTGGTCGAGGGTCCAGTCGTGGACGTGGTGGAAGGAGGCGGCTCCGGCCATCAGACCGACCGAGAGCACGATCAGGACGAGGATGAAGGTTTGAGCGTTGTCGGCGTTGATACGCCTTCGTTTTTGAAGGTCCTTTGTGGACTGTGAGGTAGGCATCAGGGCTCCACGCGGATTTTGCGGAGCAGGGAGTAGCTCAGCAGCACAAGCTGCCCGGGGGTGACGCCCATGTTCTGGGCCAGGGCGGCGCTGATGTTGTTGACGATCGCCATCGAGGTGATCGGGCCGCCGAACGTGATATCGCCGTTGAGGAATTGCGGGTTGGCGCCGTTTTGCACGACGAAGGAGTAGAAGTATTGGTAGCGGTAGGTGACCGGCGCGGCGGTGGTTTCGGTCGGGGTGCTCTCAAGCATGGTGGTTGTCCTTTCGGGTCAGAGGGTGACGGCCAGCAGGGCCGTGAGGACGGCGAGGACCAGAGCGGCGCGGATGAGGTCGGTGGCGAGCCGGACGAGGCGGTATTTGCGCTGCACGGAGCGCGAGAGGCCGAGGAGGCGTTGGGCCTGGTAGCCCGCGAGTTCGCGGTCGGTCTTGTTCAGGTCGTCCAGGAGTTCGGTCGGCGTCGAGGCGCCGGCCCATCGGACGAAGCCGTGGTTGCCGCCCAGGGCGGGGCGTACGGCGGTGATCAGCAGGGCGGCCGCGCAGGCCAGCCCGAAGACGGTGGCGAGGGCGGAGCCCGTCGCGACGCTGTTGAGGGAGACCTTCGCGGTCAAGGCGATGCCGAGGGAGACAGCGGTCAGGCTTCCGGCGAGGAGCATGGATGCCTTGGTGTCGACGCGGCTCAGCTGAGCCTCGACCTCGGTCAGGGCTTTGGTCAGGTTGTCGTTGGTGGTCATGCGTGGACCTCCGGATCGAGTGGGATGACGGCGAGGACGCCGTAGCAGCCGTCGCAGAAGACGGGCGTGAGTCGCACGGTGGCGAGGTCTTCGACCAGTTCGGTCGGGGTGTTGTAGTTGGCGGGGTAGACGGCGATGCCGTCGCAGGCTTCGCACGCCAGCGCGCAGACGGGGCAGCGTTCGAACAGCTCGCCCATCAGGTCGTCGCGGCCGGCGGGCATCTGCTGGTCGATGCAGTAGCGGCAGTGGTCGTCGAGCAGGTGTGTTTCCGCCCAGTCGAGGGCGGCGTGCCAGGTCGTGAAGCTCTGGCCGTGGACGCAGCAGGGGCAGTAGGCGGCCCACCGGTCGCGGGAGCCGTCGAGTGTGGAGACGATGCGGATGCGTTGCTGGTGAAGGACGCTCATCGGGCACCTCCGGGTTCACAGACCAGGCAGGCGCCGGTGCGGCGCGGGATGTAGTAGTCCTGGATGCGGCCGCAGGTCGGGCAGTGGCGGCGGGCGAGAAGCGCCTGTTCGATGGCGGCCCGCTGGGCCGGGGTGGCGGTGCGCTTGGGCTTGGCCAGGTCGATGCGGTAGAGGTAGGCGACACGCTTGCCTTTGCGCCACATCAGTTGCGCGGCAACGGTTTGGCCGCCGGGGCGTAGTCCGTCGGCGCGAAGCTGGCGCAGGGTCGCGAGGCCGGTCGGGGCCATCTTGAACGGGTAGGTCGGGATGCCGTAGCGCTCGCCGGTGGGGTCGTAGAACACCATCGGGTCCTCCGATTCATCGGCCGGCGTAGTGTCGGCCTGGTCGTCGCCGTGGGTGCACGGTTGGCCGAAGGTGGGGAAGGCGTAGGTGTCGCGGTCGATGTCCTCGGGCAGGAACGCGGACTCGCAGGTGGCGCAGACGATCGGGCCTTCGTCGAAGGCAGTGATCGAGAGGCGGATTTTGCGGGGGCACTCGCACTCGCAGGACACGCCGTTGTTGTTGTTCGTGCGCTGCTTGCCCTCACCGAAGACTTCGGGGTGCCGGTAGGCGTTGAGGGCTGAGGACAGGCCGGTGATGGTGTCGGCGTAGTCGACAGCGGCCTGATCGGTCAGGGTGCAGGGCGAGTAGCCGAGCTTGTCGTCCTTCTCGGCTTTGAGACCGAGTTCGGCCGCGAGAGTGGCGAATTTCTTGTTATGCCAGCGGCCCTGGCGGGAGGTGTCCTGAATGTTGCGGGCATCAGCCAGGCCGTGCGTGGCCTCGTGGAGCAGGGTCACGAGGACCTCGGCGGGAGTGCGTTTGAGTCCCTCGCCGGAGATGAGGACCTCGGGGAGTCGGGTGTCGCCGTGCTGCCAGCGCAGGGACGCGAAGTGGCCCCATTTCATGGCGGCGTTGGGTTTGGCGGGTGAGCCGGAGCCGACGATCAGGACGGCCGCGGGGACCTCGGGGTTGCGGGCGCGGATGGCGGCCCAGGCGGTCTCGAGCGCGGTCAGCAGTCCGGCCGTGGTGAAGGGTTGACACGTACGTGTCAGATTGGTGATCTCCGGAGTAGTCATCGAAGGTCCTCCCGGGGCGGGAAGTAGGTGGAGAGCTTTTTGGTGGACCACTGGCGCGTGTCCGAGCGCGGGTTGACGACGCCGAGCAAGTCGTCGATCTGGTTGCTGGTCAGCAGATCCAGCGCGGTGGGTCCGCCTTCGTAGCGGCGGCGTACGAGCAGGGGCCGCACGGTGGCGGCGGTCGGGCACAGCGGCGCGGTGTCGGTGTAGGCGTGGCCGCAGGTGCGGCAGGTCGCCCGGGTAGGGCGTACCGGTGGGGTGTGGTCGGCCCACAGGCGAACCAGGGTGGCCACGGTGAGGCCGAGTCCGGCGGATAGCAGCCGACGGTCCAGCCGTACGACAGGCTGCGGGGAGGACATCAGGCGGCCCTCCGGCTAGCCCGGGTGCGGCAGGCGTCGGCCGCGTACTGCAAAGCGGCGATGACGTCGGCGCGGGTGCGTTCTGGGGCGGTCTCCCAGTCGAACAGGCAGGCGTGCTGCCGGGCGTGGCCGACCGCGAGGAGGTAGGTGTTAAGCCACTCGACGGCAGCGGTGTAGGTGTGCAGCGCCTCACTGTCAGCGGTGTCGAGGTACCAGCGGGGCATGCCGAAAACGGCGACGCGGATAGCGCCGAGCATCGACGCGGGATAGCCGCCGGTGCGGTGTACCCGGCATTTGAGCGGGCAGTTGCGGTGAGCCTGGTACAGGCTCGTCGGGATCCAGCCGTGCCGGGTGATGTAGTCGGCGGCCTGGTCGAGGATCGCGACGGTGCGGTCGCTGGGCAGCGCGGTGACGGTGCTCATCGGCGGGCCGCCAGCCAGGCGAGGAAGCCTTCACGGGTGGGTACCCGGTCGTAGTCGAGTTCGTTCTCGCCGTACGTTTCGAGGTCGTCTTCGCTGGCGTGCTGCCAGTCGTATTCGTCGGCCGCTGACCGCAGCGTGGCAGTGACCTTCTCGACGGTCTGCGACGGGTCGTCGTTCCACTGGTTGACGTTCGACAGCGGGTCGTCGTCACGCGGGGCAATCTCGCCCTGGTCGAGCAGGTAGGTCGTCAGATAGGCGTAGGCGACGATGTAGTCGCGGACGTGCGGCCCGGCAATCGAGGGCACGTCGTGGAATCCGCCGTGGGCGGCCATGCCGATGGCCCCGGCGACGTCGGCGGCCGGGAACGGCTCGCTGGTGGTGGCGTAGTAGTCACGCTGATGCCAGCCGTGGATTTCGAGGTAGAGGGCGGCTCCGCGCATGATGTCGGCCGGTGTGACGACGGGTGTGGTGTCGTCGGTGTCGGCGGCGGGACCGGTCGGGTTTTGGGTACGGTGCATGACGCCACGTCCTTTCGTGGGCGGTGGTGGTGGCCGGCGGGCCGGATTCGCTTTCCTAGGGCTGGTTCCGGTTCGTCGGCCGTTCCTATGCGGTGGTGCTGGTGGTGCCGTAGAGGGTTAGCCGCGACGAGCGGGCCGGGCGGTGACCCGTTTGTGGGCGGCGCCGTAGGAGCAGTCGTGGCAGATGTTGGTGTTGAGGTCGAACGCGCGGGGCTTGCGCCAGGTCCGGCAGGCAGCGCAGCGGATGGAGACGACGCGGCCGGTGCGGTAGCGAAGCCGCGGAATGAGCCCGGTGATAGTGGTCATGCGGCGTCCCTCAATTCGGTCGGGTTGTCGGTGCGGGTTTCGCGTCGGACCCAGGAGGCGTAGTCGGCGACGCGGATGATGTCGGTGTCGGTCATGTATGCGGCTTTGACCAGGGCGGGGATGCCGCCCTCCGCGATCAGCAGGCCGCAGCCCTGGTTGTTCGGGTCGACGGTGTTGGAGGAGTAACCCCGTGCCGCCCAGCCGTGGCCGAGCACGATGTCGGAGGAGACGTCGTTGGTGCAGCGCCCGGCGAAGCGCCAGGCGAACAGGTCCCGCAGGCTCGGCGGGATGATGTCGGAAGAGGGCCGCTGGGTGGCGGCGGCGACGATGACGCCGAACGCGCGTCCCCGCGAGACGATGTCGCGCAGCAGCTCGGAGAAGCGTTCCCGGCGTGGTTTCTCCCCGGCGGTGGCGGAGAAGTAGGCGATCTCGTCGATAGCGACGAGGATCTGGGTAAAGAACGTGTCGTGACGCAGCACCTTGCGGCGCTTGCGGGCCAGCAGGAACGCCGACCGGTTGTCCATCACTTCCTGAACGCGTTCCAGGGTGGCGATAGCCAGTTCCAGGTCCGGGCCGACGAACACGTCGGCGCAGTCCATGTAGAGGCCGAGTTCGACCTGTTTACCGTCGAGCAGGCACAGGTTGACATCGCCGCACAGGGCGGCAGTACCGACGATGGTATTCAGCAGGGCCGATTTCCCGGCGCCGGGTTCACCGCCGATGAGGATGTTGCGGTAGATCATCGGCAGGTAGACCGGGTGGCCGAATTCGTCGATGCCCAGGAACACCGGGTCGAAGATGGACATGTGAGGTCCGACCGGAATCAGCGGCCGGCCCCCGTTTGGGTTGGTCATGGGGCAGGGCTCCGATCGAAGCGAGGCGTGCCCGGCACGGCGTGGAGACCGGGTGGTCAGGGACCATGCCGGGGCACACGGGTGAAGGGTTTTGACACGTACGTGTCATGAGGGGTTAGGCGTAGTCGCTCGGGTCGTAGGCGTCCGAGGACGGCGGTTCCGGGTTGCGCGCGCGGCGCGGCCGGGATTCGCTGTTGGTGTCGGGAGAGCGCCGACGTGCGGCGGGGACATCGGCGAGGTTCACGCCGACCGGTTCCTGATGGGTGACGGTGGCCGGAGTGGTGGCCGGCATGTCATCCGGCAGGGCACCGGGAAGCGGTGAGACGACCGTCGAGGTCAGCGTTTCGCGCCGGGTGACGTCCACGCGGACGAAGGCGGCGTATTTGCGGGATGCGGGGGTAACTCGGACCTCGCGGGCCCAGCAGGCCACGGCCATTTTCTGCACTTGGCCGTCCTGTTCCAGGTTCTGGATCGACAGGCCGGGACGCAGCCAGATCCATACGCGTTCTCCGACCGGGGTCGGACGGGCGAGCAGGATCAGCGGGAGTGTCCCTTCGCGGTTGCTGATGATGAACGCGGCGAAACACTGCCGCAGGCGGTGCCGCACGATCAGGCACCAGACCGGGGCCAGCAGCCACCGGCGGGTCTTCGGGTAGGCGGCGGGACCGCCGACACCGATAGCAACCACCAGCAGAGCGAGCCACAGCGGAGTGGCTTCCATCAGCCACACCCAGCCAGAGGTGACCCCGAGGCTGAGCAGAATCTCCGGCACCCAGTGCCAGATCATCATCAGGACCGGCCACGCGATGATCAGCCCGAACAGGACCGCGCCGAGGATCGCACCAACGGTGATGCCCAGCATGCCACCCAAAATCGGGTGCATGTAATGCGACGCCACCGTGGCGGTCAACAGACCAGCCGTGAACAGGGTGACCCAGAACGCGATGATGGCCTTACGGCGCTGCGAACGCGCCTGCGGAGCCTCGATGACCGTGACGGTCTGGCCCCGGTCGCTACGGCCGAACACAGAAGTGCGGCTAGACTTAGGCAAGACGATTCCTCCCTCTCCGGAGGGCTAGGAGTGAGTCGCTGAACAGGTGCGGGGCCGCTCTTGGACGCCAATCTCTTGGCGGCCCCGCTTCCTGCGGTAGATGGCTTCAGGAGCCAGTCGGATCGGGGATGATCAGGCGGCGACGTCGCCGCTGTTGGTGGACACGATCACGTCCAGGGCCGAAGCCTTGAACGCGACGCCGTTGCGCGTACGGCCGTTCTGCTCCGAGACCCACGGCAGGGCCTCCAGGTCGACCGGGATCACCCGGTCGCCGTCCTCAGCGATCGGCTTGTCCGCGCTCACGATCGTCACGTTGAGCTGCCCGGACCACTTCCGCCCGACCGCACGGCCACGCCCGAACATCGGCGCGGTCCACATCGGCAGACCCGACTCCCGGTCGATCTTCTGACCGCCCTTGTCGTCGAGCTTCGGGAAGATGTCGTCCGCCATCTCGAAGATGACGTTCGTCGTGTCCAGCATCAGACGCGGCTGCGAGCTGATACGAGGCTGGTTGGTTGCCATCAACTGACTCCTTCGCGTGGCTACGGCGCACCCACTTTGGGTGACTGCCGTCCTGCCCGCATCCGTCTAGGGGACTAGACAGACACGGATACGATCCCTCGGCATGTCGAGGGGTCTAGACAGTAGATTAGGCGGTAGAGTGAGAGGCGTCAAGGGGGCCTAGACACTAAAGGGAAAAAGTGCGCGACGAAGTTAGACGGATCTTGGGGATCGAAGATCCTTTCGAGCAGTTGAGGCGTGCCACCACCAGCATCACGGCAGCTCAAGAGGAAGTTACCGAGCTTGCCCGCCTCCGTCGAAGGATCATCGAGGACCTTAGGCGCCAAGGGCTGTCCTACGCGGACATAGCGCAGCAGGCCGGCCTTTCGCGCGGTCGGATCCACCAGATCCGCCAACAGGGACCCAGCGTTGAGGGGGCTTTCCTCGGCGCGGGCAGCGTTACGATCGTGACTCCCCTGAAGCAGGAGGCCATCAAGGCTCGGCCCGTCGTCGCCGCCGAAGACGTCGCTGGCTCCCAGCGGCTCGGAGAGCTAGCCCGATCCCTTCGGCTGGAGCCACATTTCGAGAACATCCCTGTGGGCGGCGAGATTGATCTCAATCGACCGAACCTCCTGGTGATTTGCGGACCACGAATCTCCGAGGCCGTCGCCCAAGTTCTCAAACAGGATACAAGGTTCCAATTTCAACGCGCCGACGACGGCCCATGGACACTAGTAGATCGCGAGTCCGGCACGGTTTACCGCTCGGGTCAAGATGAGACACCCCAACGCGACTGGGACGTGGCGTACCTCGGGCGCCTACCACGTCCGGATGGCGAAGGTTCGCTAGTCATATTTACAGGTATACATCCCCAAGGATCTCTCGGAGTCGTAGATTTGATCTGTAACCGGATAAGCGACCTCTATTCCGAGGTTCGAGACTCCAACTTCTCTGTGCTCGTTGGCACAGCTTACGACCACGAGACAAACGAGCCAGACCACGTGCATTTGCTCACCCCTTTCCACCGCCTGGAGAACAGTTGAAGGCATCTTTGGCGTCAATCCCCGCGTATGCGGGACACCCCAACGAGGACTTTGGCTGCGTTACTCCGACAGGAGCAGTGCTTCTTGATGGAGCGGGACTTTCAGGGACCACTACACGCTGCAAGCATGGCGTCGACTGGTTCGCACGGACTCTAGGCGGATCCATTGCAAGCAAACTGGCTGCAACCGAGCAAGGGCTACGGGCTGTTCTTTCGGACGCAATTCTGGAGACAGCAAACCTCCACCGTCACACTTGCGATCTGAACGATCCAGGAACGCCAAGCGCGACCGTCATAGTTGTGCGCATCGTCGAGGAAATGATTCAATACCTCGTTTTGGCAGACTCGGTCCTCACGATCGAGCTAAGTATGGGCGACCCCTTAGTTGTTACTGACGACCGAGAGGCCCTCGTCGGCAGGCACTTAAGACAGCAGATGGACCAGCTATCTAACGGCACGACGGAACACGATGCCGCCAGGCGTGAATACGTTCAGGCGTTACGTGCTCATAGAAACCGGCACGGTGGCTTTTGGGTGGCAGCAGCCGATCCTGATGTGGCCGAGGAAGCTCTCGTAGGTGAACTTCCACTTCGTAACGCTCGTTCCGTCACGCTGCTCAGCGACGGAGCTAGTCGCTTAGTCGACCGATTCCATCAAGCCGACTGGCCAGAGCTGGTCGAAATGCTCCGACAAGACGGCCCGGAGGAGCTTCTGAAGCGCGTAAGGACGCTAGAGGAGGCGGACCCGGAGGGCCGACGATGGCCGCGTGGCAAAGCTAACGACGATGCCACAGCACTCTTTCTTGAGCTGTGAGAAGTTTCTGTACGGGTTCAAGGCGGCCCGCTTCGCAGGCCGCTCGCGCCGCCCAGCAGGGCCGGGCTGACGCCCGCCGCTCGGGGCCCCGCCGCCCGGGCGCTTCGCTGGGCGGCACCCCGGCGGTTTCAGCCCGGCGGCAGGCGCGAACATGACAAAACCCCGGAGGGCGTCCACGCGAGGGACACTCCGGGGTTCCGGGTTGACAGTGCTCTAGCTGCTCTTCTCGCCCAACTTTACGCCCTTGAAAGGCTTCGCTGCACTGCCCGAGACACTCGGCCGGCCATCTCGTGTCGACACGGTACCCGTACGGACAGTCGATTTTGCCTGGCTGGCGGCGGCTCCTGAGGTGCGCGTGGCACCCGAGTTAACGGAGTTCTGCATGTTGGCCTCCTTCACGCGGGGTTGAGGTCGCTCCCATAGTAGTGCTTCCGCTTGATCCACTTGAAGCCTTCGTGCTTAGTAATGCCAGCAACCTCTACCGGCCCTCCTACAGTATCCGCACCGGGACCAAAACGGACAAAACTCACAGTCGTTTCCACCAAAAAGGTCGCAAGGTCGATCGCGTCTTGAAACGGCATGCCGGGTGCGATTAGCGGCTCGGTGAGGTTGGCTTGCAACGCAGCCGTCGCAGGGCCGACATCCGCAGGGTTCATCCCGAGTTGCACGAGGGTCTCAGGCAGGCGAGTGGAGAACCCGACAAGAAGGCGGCTGATCGCCTCTGGCTGGCCGCTCCACGAGGCGCCGCTCTCATCCAAGGGCCGTACGAGGCTCGGCGCGTCACACCCCTGGGGCGACATATCGATCCGATATTCCTCCGCCATCTCCCCGTCGGCCGAGTATCCGACAAGGAAAAAGCCAGTCGCCAGGCTGTCGTTTCCACCGGCAGATGCCCCGAATGCGGTGACGAACTTGTCTTCATACATGAAGCGGCGAAACTCCTTCGCCACGTCGGCCAGGGCGTACGTCTTAGGGTCGAGCGTCGCCGACAGCTCCTGGCGGAAGTCCTTGACCAGGCGCTCGATGGACGCCTTGCCAAAGGCGCCGTTACCCCACGTGACCACTCCGATCGGTAACCCTTTGCGAAGGTTAAAGATCTTATTCGCATTCTTGTAGACGTTCACGACGGCGGCCTGCCCGTTCGGATCAAGGGCTACGAGGGTGCTAGCGCTATCCGCAGCGAGCACAACCCCGTCATTTACCTTCAGCGATACTGCGATGGTCATCAATACTCCCGAGCCCGACATCCAGTGCGGGAAAGACCCTACTTGGTACGTAGGGCGAAAACGAAGTCTGCGGTCCTCGCCGGACGGGCAGGCTCCCAGGATGGCCAGACTTCGTGGGCACGGCGTTCGAGGGTTCGAGGTGGGTTGAGGAGTCATCCCGGCCGCCTGCCCAAGGGATGCCAGACCATCGCCAGGGCGTCAAACGAAGGAGCTATTTGACGCCCTGGCG
>NZ_JBFBAD010000031.1:0-63101 GCF_040682075.1 Actinoplanes sp. NPDC051411
CCGGGCGCGCGGGGCGGGGGCGCCCCCGCCCCCCGACGCCGGCTCAGTGCGCGGCCGGTCGAGGTCGATCAACGTCGAACAGACGCTCGTCGTGGGCGCTGCCACCCGGCCCGTGCTGCTCGTCGCTCGGCACGATGTCCTGGTAGCAGCCGAGCCGGTTACCCCACGGATCCTCGAAGTCGATGAAGCTGACGACTCCCGGAAGGGTGGTCACCGGGGAGACGACCAGGCCGAGTTCGGATTCCACTCGCCGCGCGGCGGCTCGAACATCATCAACCCGCAGCCTGACCCGCGCGGTGAGCGGCGACAACGGCCCGGCGACCGCGACCACCTGCCACCACAGTTCGACGCCGGGCAGCACCCGCCATTCAAGAAAATCGTCGTGCGGGGCGAAATCCGGCTGCCGCGCGAACAGCGTCGCGTAGAACCGCCGGCCGGCCCCGATGTCACCGACGGGAAGCCGCAACGTCATCCCGCTGGGACGCACTTCGCCCGTCATGCGGCCCAGTCGACCAGAGACCACTCCACCGCGCAACACCGACCCGGCGAGATCAGGACAGCCAGGCACCGGGCGGATGCTCGGGCACGGCCAACTCGGCCACGACGCTGAAATGGTCGCTGGCCCAGACACCGTCCACCGGCTCGTCGAAAGCGAGCCGGCAGTCCGCCACGTCGAGGCTCGGTCCGTGGACGCCGCAGCGGACCATGACGTAATCGATGCGGCGGCCCAGCTCCAACGACATCTCGCCAGCCCGTTCAAGCGGGTTGACCGGCGTGAACGTGTGCCCGGGGTCGTCCGGATGGATCGCCGCCCACGCGTCGCGGTAGGCGACGCTGCTGCCGTGCAGGGACTGCTTCCCGGTCCAGAATCGGATGCTGGCCGAATCGGGAACGTCGTCGAAGTCGCCGGCCAGAATCACGTGCACGGCGCGCCCGGCAAGACGTTCCTCGACGGCCCGGGCACAGGCGACGGCCTGCAGCTCACGCTCGGCGGCATAGCCGACCTGCCAGGCCGGCTTGTGGTGGACGAACAACACCGAACCGACCGGCGACGGCACCTCGATCTCACCGATCACGGCCGCACTCCACGGCAGATCCACCCGCCCGGTGACCCGCAGATCAACCTCGGACACCGCGCCGACGGGCCACCGGCTCGCGAAGGCCGCCCCGACGCCGTTGCTCGAACGCCGCGAGTGGTGAACAACGTGGTAACCCTCGCCGAGCAGCTCGAGAACCTGGTCGCCGCCGACCCCACGGACCACTTCCTGCAAGGCGATCAGATCGGGCCGCCACCGAGCGATCCCCGCCTGGATCACCGAACGCCGCCGGTCCCAGCGGGCGTGCTCCGGCGAGAGAAGGTTGAACGTCATAACCCTCAGGCGCGTCTGCTCCGGTGCGCCGGCCCGCGAGTCGCTCATAGACGTCCATATACCAACGCGGCGGACCGCCAAACCGCCCTCGCCTGTCCGCAACGCACCAAGGCGGCCGACGAGCCGCGGGCCGCCCCCGCGAGCACCAGGGCCGCCGAGTGCCGGTCGGCTCGGGAGTGCCAGGCTCCGAACGATCTAAATCACCCGCAGCCGTGGTGGCGGAATGGACCGCGGCCGAGGCAGCGACGGTTACCGAACGCACAAAACCGGGGACTCGTAAAGCGTCAGGAAAATGGGTTTACCGCCTCTATCGGTGACCAAGTGCGTCGACGTTAGGCGCGGCTCAATATCGGTGGTGGCCAATGATCTTTTAAGCGGCCCGGCGGTCACACTACAACCGCAATCCGGATGCTGCTGAGGGTCGGTGGCCGCTACCAGAAGTTCGTCGACGCTGCCATGCGCGGTCTGGGCCGGTCGCTGGTCGCGGCCGGCGGTGGGCTGGCCGTCGAGCACCGCCACCAGGGCTGGAACTGTGACGTCGGTCGGCGCTCGACCGGATCCGGCTCACCCACGGGAGGGTGCGGGTCGCTGCCCAGCCGTCGACCCGTCGGTAGTCGGGGTCAGGCGGGCCGCTGGCGGGCTGGTCGGTTGGCGGGCTGGTCGCCGCCTTCGTCACCGCGACGATTGGTGCGCATCCCATGCTGTCCTCGATCGGCGGTGCGATGACGGCTCTGGATTTCGTGCTAGGGATTTCGTGCCGCACGGATTAGGATTACGTGCTATGCGGTGTCGTTACTGTGGTCGGCCTCTCCCGCAGCGGGATGGGCCCGGCCGCCACCAGGAGTATTGCAACTCGACCTGTCGGAGCGCGGCTCGGCGGCAGCGGTCCGCTGTCAATGATAACTTGACATCGACGGTGCCGGGCGGGACTCTCGGGGAAGTAGGGGCCGCGCACCGGCAGGTGCTCGAAGCCCAGGACCTTCTGCGTGCCGCGGTCGAGCGGGCCCGCGCCGAGGGCCACACGTGGCAGGAGATCGGAGAGGTCGTGGGCACCACCCGGCAGGCGGCGTTCCAGCGGTTCGGCAAGGCGGTCGACCCGCGTACCGGCCAGGTGATGACGCCCGGCGTGCCGGACGCCGCCGACCGTGCGCTGGCGCTGCTCAGCGAATACACGGCGGCGCGGTTCGAGCGGGTGCGCGACGACTTCGACGAGATCATGCGGCGTGAGCTCCACACCGAGAAGCTGGCCTCGGTGTGGGCGCTGGTCGTCGGCAGTGTGGGCGCGTTCGAGCGCTTCGGTGAGCCGGTCGTGCACGCGGCCGGCGACCTGACCGTGGTCGACGTCCTGATGCACTTCGAGGCGGGCACGGCGGTGGCCCAGGTCAGTTTCCGTCGCGAGGGGACGGTGGCGGGTCTGTTCATCCGCCCCGCCTGAGGAACCCGCCTGAGGAGGCAGCATGTTCCGCCGCATCATGACATCCGGCGCGATTGTCGCGCTCGTGCTCGGCCTGGCCGCGGCACCGGCGCCGGCCGTGCCGGCGGCCACCGTCGACAGCCAGTACGCGTGGGTGCTCGACGTCTCGACCCGACTACCGGCCTCGGCGGCCGAGCTGCAGCAACACCTCGACGCCACGCTGCTGGCCGCGGTCGGCGGGGCCGACGGGTTCAACAAGGTGGTGCAGCCGCTCGGCGCGTTCACGGCCGGGCCGGTCATCTCGCGGTCGGCGACCACGCTGCGCCGGGTGGTCACCGCGGCCAACGCCGGCGGACTGCTCGCCACCCTGGTCGTCGACGGCGACGGCCTGCTCTCCGGCTTGTCGCTCACGCCGTACCTCCCGGCGCCCACCTCGTGGGCGCAGGTCGACGCCGAGCTGAAGAACCTCGCACCCCGGGTTTCCTTCGCCGCGGCCCGCGTCACCCCCTCCGGATGCACGCTCACGCACGGCGTCAACCCGGGCACGGCCCGGCCGCTCGGCTCGGCCTTCAAGATGTACGTGTTGGGAGCTCTAGCCCGCACGATCGCCGCCGGGAAGCTCTCGTGGAACACGCCGCTGGCGTTGAATCCGGCCTGGAAGTCGCTGCCCTCGGGCGTCCTGCAGGACCAGCCCGGCGGCAAGGTCTACACGCTCGCCCAGTACGCCGACTACATGATCTCGATCAGCGACAACACGGCCGCCGACCATCTGCTGCACGAGGTCGGGCGCGATCAGGTCGGGGCGCAGTTCGCGCTGTGGGGCAACCACGCGGCCGGCAACGATCCGGTGCTCTCGACGCGGGAGCTGTTCGCCCTGCGGAGCTGGCAATATCCGCTGGTCGCCACGGCGTACGCGGTCCTGCCGCCGCGCCTGCGCGGCCCGGCCTTGACCGCTCTCGACCGGGTGCCGCTCACCTCGCTCGGGGCGTGGGCGCAGCCCCGCATGATCTCCAGCCTGGAGTGGTTCGGCTCGCCGCTCGACATGTGCCGGGCGATGGCCGGCCTGTGGTCGTTCAAGGACCCGCAGGTCGACACCGCGATGACCCTCAACGACGGCGGCCTCGGGCTGCCGTCCGCCGACTACCCGACGGTCTGGTTCAAGGGCGGTTCGGAGCCGGGCGTGCTGACCCTCAACTACCTGGCCCGGGCGTCCGACGGCTCGCTGGTCACGGCCAGCCTGATGCTCTCCGACCCGGCCCACCCGCTCGACGAGGCCACGGTGACACCGCAGGCGGTGGCTCTTCTGCGGGGCGCCCTCCAGCTGGCGGCCGGCTAGTCGAGCTGCGGCGCCCCTCCGCCGGAATTGCCGGCCTTTCGACCCCCGGACGTCAGCTCAGGCCGGCGGCGTCCAGGGCGGACTGGAGCGACTGGAGGTAGCCGTCACTGGTAACGGTCGCGCCGGAGACGGTTTGGATGTCGGCGCTCTGGGCCTGGAGGGTCTCCTGGGTCAGGGTGGGCAGGGCGAAGGCGTTGATCTCCTGGTCGCGGCCGTTGCCGTTGGGGTAGACGGGCACCTGCACGTCGGTGATTTTGCCGTCGGTGACCGTGATCGTGACCTGGACGTCGCCCCACCGGGTGCCGGCCGTCGAGCCGGTGTAGGTCTTCGCCGCCTTGCTGCTGCCGTCGGCCGAGGCGCTGGCGCTGCTGCTGGTGCTGCCGTTGCCCGAGCCGCTGCCGCTGGCGCTGCCGTCGCCTGAGGCGCTGGCGCTCGGTGAAGGGGTGGCGGTGGCAGTGGGTCCGGGGTTGCCGGCCGCGGGGGTGGTGGCCGGGGCGACCGCCGCCACCGCGGGCGCCGCGCCGCCGCCGGTGCTCGTGCGGTAGCTGAAGAGCAGCACCACCGCGGCCACGGTCGAAAACAGCCAGAGGGTTATACGTCGCATCGGTTCAGACCTTCTACCAGGCAAACTGTTCGGTGTGGAGGCGTTCGCCGGGGACTCCGGCCGTGTGCGCCGCGGAAACCGCCGCCGCGGTCCAGCTCTCCGGGCCGCACACGTACACGTGCGACGCGGCGACCTGGGGTGCGATCTGCTTCAGGGCGTCGGCGTCGGCGTGGTCGGCGTACTGGGCGGGCAGCCACGACGGGCGTGACGCGCGGCCGCCGAGCAGATAGACGATCTGCACGCCACGCCGGCCGGCGAACCATTCCAGCTCGTCCCGGAACGCGATCTCGGACTCGGAGCGGGCCCGGTAGATCAGGGTGGCCTGGCCCGGCGCGTACGGCAGTTCACCGAGCAGGGCCAGCAACGGCGTGATGCCGATCCCGCACGCGAGCATCACCACCGGGCCGCCGCCGTAGGAATCGGCGGTCATCACCCCGTACGGTCCCTCGATGAGTGCCCGGACGCCGGGCCGCAGCCCGGCGACGCGGGAGCTCCCGTCGCCGAGGTCCTTCACGGTGATCCGCAGGAGGTGGCCGTGCGGGGTCGCCGACAGCGAGTACGGGTGGGAACGCGTCCAGCCCGGCCCGTCGAGGAACCGCCACTGGAAGAACTGCCCGGCCCGCACCGGCAGACGGTCCACCTGGCGGCCACGCAAATAGACTGAGGTCAGGCCGGCCCCCTCGGGGACCACCCGTTCGACCGTCAGACCATGGCGAAGGTTGCGCCACAGCGGCAGCCCGATCCGATAAGTGAGGACCGCCGCGGCCGCCACCGCGTAGAGCGTCCACCAATAGGCCGTCGCCGCGGGCGAGGCGAGGAAGTCGCTGCCGGTCCACAGCTGGTGCGGCAGGGCGAGGCCGACGCCGAGGTAGGCGTAGAGATGCAGCAGATGCCAGGACTCGTAGCGCAGCCGACGTCGGGCGGCCCGGATCGACGTGACCACGACCATGACCAGCGCGATCGTGCCGGCCGTGGCCAGCAGCATGCCCGGATAGTTCCAGGTCAGGTCCCAGAGCTCGGCGAACGCGTTGCCGCCCGCCGCATAACCGAGGGTGATCAGCACGATGTGGGCGACCATCAGCCAGAACGACGTGAACCCGGTCCACCGGTGCCAGCGGGCGAGCCGGTCCTGGCCGAACGCACGCTCGGCCAGCGGAATCCGGGCCATCAGCAGCACCTGCAGCAGGAGCAGGTCGGCCGAGAAGAGCCCGGTCAGGCGGCCGGTCGAGTCGAGCGGGTCGGTGGCCAGCTGTGACCAGCCGCCGTTGCTCAGCCAGAGGGCCGCCACCACGAGCAGGCTGACGCCGGCCGCGCTGGCGGCGGCATCGGGGTACCACCTCGGTGAGGTCTTGGCCCGGAGTACGGGCTGGGCAGCGGTGATGGTCACGCCTTCAACCATCGGCGGTCCGACTGGAACTACCAACGAGCGGAGGATAAGAGGTTCCTATGAATCACTTCTAGGATGGCGGTGTGCCGATCGTCCAGTTCGAGGACCGCCCGCTGCTCGACCTCGGCTGGGGGCATCCGCGGGCTGACCTTCTCCCGGGCGATGGCTGGGCCCGTGCGTCCGGGCGCGCGCTTTCCGCGTACGGGTGGCAGGCCCTCACCTACGGCCACGCGGCCGGCCCGGCCCCGCTCATCGAATGGCTCTGCGAGCGGTCCGGCGACACGCGTCCGTCGCAGGTCTTCGTCACGGCGGGCGCCTCACACGGGCTGTCCCTGGTCGCCGAGGTGCTGACCCGGCCGGGCGACGTGGTGCTCGTCGACTCCCCGTCCTACCACCTGGCGTTCCCGATCCTGGCCGACCGTGGTGTCACGCTGGTGCGGGCGCCGGCCGACGAGCACGGCGTCCTGCCGCAGGCACTCCCCTCAGACAATTCCCTGCTCTACCTGGTGCCGACCTTCGCCAACCCGACCGGCCGCAGCCTGCCCCTCGAACGCCGCCGCGAGCTGGCCGACCGGGCCCGGCGCGGCCACGTGACGGTGGTCGAGGACGACACCTACCGCGACCTGGCCTACGACTCGCCCGCCCCGCCGTCGCTGTGGTCGCTGGCCGGCGGTCACGGCGTGGTGCGGCTGGGCTCGTTCGCCAAGACCGTCGCGCCGGGACTGCGGCTGGGCTGGATCACCGCCTCACCCGACCTGGTCGACCGGCTGTCCCGGCTCGGCTACGTGCACAGCGGCGGAGGCGTCAACCACACCGTCGCGATGACGATGGCCGTCTTCGGCGCCGACGGCTTCTACGACCGGCACGTGGCCCGCCTCCGTGCGGAATACGCCGAGCAGCGAGACGCACTGATCGAGGCACTCCACGCCTGTGGTCTGCCGGCGGAGACTCCGGCGGGCGGTTGGTTCGTCTGGCTCCCGCTGCCGGCCTCCGCGGAACAGCTCCTGCCGGTCGCCGAGCGGCACGGCGTCTCCTACATGCCGGGGCCCCGCTTCTGGCTCGACGGCGCGGACGGCGACGACCGGGCCCGGCTGAGCTTCTCCCGCCTGCCGGAACGCGACCTTGCCGAGGCGGCCCGCCGGCTGGCGACCGCGGTGCACGGGGCGGCGCTGTAGCGGCTCGTGCGACCGGGCGGTATTCAGGGCCTTGCCTCGCCGGCCCAGCGATCCAAGGTCAGGGCTGCGGCGCGGCCCAGCTCGGAGTCGCCGGCCAGGCGGCGGAGCAGGTCGGCGTGGTGGTCGGCGGGGCCGGCCTCGGCGACCGCGGCCAGCGCGTTGTGCCGTACGTTGAGGTCGTCGTCGTGCAGCAGCGCGCCGGTCAGCGCCTCGAGGACCGGCGGGTCGTCCAGGTAAGGCCCGAGGGACATGGCGGCGTACTGGCGGACGAGCTCGTCGTCCTCCCGCAGCGCCGCGGCGATGGCCCGCCCGGCCTCGACGCGGGCGGTCGGCGCCGTCGGTGGCCACAACCGCAGGATCTTCATGCACTCGATGCGGGCAAGGTCGTATTCGCCGGGGTCGGCGGTCACCGCGGTGAGGAACGCGATCACTTCGGGATCCGCGACATGCTCCTCGAGGGCCTCGACCACCTCGACCTTGACGTCATCGTCGGGGGCAGACCGAAACAGCTCGATGAGACGATTCTCGTGCACCGCGGACCCTTCACTCGCCGGACCACTGCGACCGACGATGATAGGCGATCCCCGGAACGACTCCGCCACCCCCAGGACCGAGCGGAGCACCACGGCCAGGCACGCCGGCATGATCGACCAACGCCGCAGTGCCGCGCAAGGCGTCCGGACCGGCTCATCTGGCCAGTGCCCTGGAGTCGGTGGGGTCAGTGGCAGGCGGGCGACACGGCGTGCGTCAGCGCGCCCGGTGCGGCGACCCTCGTGTGAGGGTTCTCAAGGTCAGGCGATCCGGTCGGGCTGGTGCAAGGAAATTCGCCGCTTGCCAGGGTCTCCGCCGGCCGTTCGCGTCGCGATCCTCTCTAGGAGTAGCTGCGGCGCATGCGACCTGCTAATAGTGATGTATGGCTATCTGGCAATATGCTCAGCTCACTGTCATCGGCCCTCGGCAAGAATGGAAGGCGAGGAAGTTCTGGTCGCAATGGACGACCACTCGACCGGAAGGCGACGTCAGTACACGTAAGAGATGGAAGGTCGTCTTCGAAGGGCCCGGTGGAACTAGAAACGAGGTTCTGGAAAAGCCGCCGGACCTGGTAATGCTGCTCAATAAATACGGGAAAATGCGGTGGGAGTTAATTAAGGAGTCGTCGAGCACTCGTGCCGGCAAGACTAAACCGGCCACAACACTGCGTATACACAAATACCTTTTCAGGCGACCTTCGCTGTCCCGGTCTGCCTAGTACTCCAGCAGGAGATCTTTTAGGGCTCGTTGAGGGCTCGTTGAGGGCTTGTCGGGCGTAGTGGCTGGCTTTGGCTTGGTCTTGGTGTCGTCGTCGGTAGATGGGCCAGGCGATGACGTCGGCGACTCGTCGGACCGGGTCGATGACCAGGGCGTTGAACAGTCGGCGTAGTTCGTTGACGGTGATCGCGATCAGTCCGTCCGGGGTTTCGGTGCTGATGATGGTTGCTGCGGCGAGGAATGCGTGGGCGGCGATGACCAGGGTGGTCCAGCGGTGCCAGGCCCGCCACCGGCGGTGCTGGTGCTGGTCGAGGCCGAGGCCGGTTTTAGTGGCCTGAAACGATTCTTCGATGCTCCAGCGGCGACCGGCGACGGCGACCAGGTGGTGCAGCGCAACAAGTTCGAGGCTCCAGCAGCGGTAGAACGCCAGTTCGCCGGTGACCCGGTTGCGGCGGATCAGCAGCCAGTGATGCCCGCCGTGCGGGTCTGCGGCCAGGGGCAGGCTGATGAATGCCCAGTCGTAGTAACGGAAACCTTTCGCTCCGGCGCCGGCCGACAGTCGTTGCCACGCCCTTTTCGGCAGGCGGGCGGCGATCTGATCAGCCCGCTGAACGCCGAGGCCGGTCGGTGCCCGGTGCGAGCAGGCTACCGCGAGGACATAGCCGAGCCGGTGCCCGCGTAGTGTGGCCGCCAGCTTCGGGTCGCCGCCGTAGGCCTCGTCGCCGGCGACCCATCGACACGGCAGCCACCAGCCACCGCAGTTTCGATCAGCCGGCGGGCCAGCTGCGGCTTCGTGGCGAACGCGACGGTGTCGGGCACGCCTGCTTCAGCACGTCGTGCCGGGTCTTCGGACCAGAGTTTCGGCAGGTAGAGCGCAACGTCCAGAAGCGTGTGCCCAAGTGGTGAGGCATAGGAGAGATGGACGGCGAGTTGGCAGTTCTCGATCTTCCCGGCGGTGCCGGAGTATTGCCGTTGCACCCCGACGGTGTGGACGCCTTTCTTCAGGTCTCCGGTCTCGTCGACCACGAGGATCCCGTCCGGGTGCCCGAGTCGGGCCGTCACGAACTCCCGCACATCGGCGCGCACAAGCGTGTCGTCCCAACCGGCCCGGCCGATCAGGTCCTGCATGCCGCCCGGGCCGCTGTCGCCAGCGTGTTCCGCGATGGTCCAGCAGTTCTTGACCGGCAACGGGGCCAGCAAGCCGGCCACGAAGTCCCGGACCCGACGTCTGCTCTCCGGGCGGGTGAAGCGTGCCTCGATCGTGTCCATCAACGTCTCGAACAGCTCAGACCATCGCCGGGCATCTACTCTGTAGGCGGCAGCCACCGCCGTATCTTTTGAGGTCCACACAACCGCTGAGACTCGACGGTGGCTGCTTGCTGTCCACGGACAAAACCACACCGTCACCGCAGCTCACAACGGACCTCCTGCTGGAGTACTAGCTGGTGTCTGCGGTGCCGATCGCGCACCGCCAGGACAGCTGGAAATCCCGGCGATCAAACGGTGGCTGACCGCCCACCCGCGCTTCGTTCTGCATTTCAGCCCGACCAGCTCATCGTGGCTGAATCTAGGTCGAACGCCGGCTCGGCGAACTCACCACGAAGAAACCGCAACGCGGCACCCACCGCAGCGTCCAGGCACTCAACAACGACATCCGCGACTGGATCGGGACCTGGAACGACAACCCCCGGCCCTCCGTCTGGACCAAAACCGCCGACCAGATCCTCGAATCCATCGCCCGCTACCGCACACGCATCAGCGACTCAGGACACTAGACCGCGGAGGTCGTCTTGAACGGGTCGTGTTCGTTGAGCAGCTTGTCGATTCGGGCCTGGTCGACGCGGCGGACCACCGTGCCGACCTCCTGCGCGTCGCGGATCGTCTTGGCGAGGGTGAACGCCGACGTGACCACGTAGGCCAGCCCGAGACCGAGGAACGCCCGGATCCAGCCGCCCACGGGCAGGTAGAAGATGCCGGCGGCCAGGCCGAGCAGGGCGACGGCGAACGAGGCGGCCGCCTGGGCGTAGAACGCGGCGGTGACTTTGGGCGCTGTGGTGATGTCCATGGCGCTCATGCTCTGACCGCCGCGGGGGATCCGCCTGAGTGCCGGTACTCAGGTGCGACCGCGGCGGGCGGCGAGGTCGGCCAGCCAGTCGCGGCTGGCGGTGGCGATGCGCGGCGGGACGCCGAGGGAGTCCAGCAGTTCGGCGGAGGCGGCCATCTCCTCGCGGCGGCGGACCGCGTGGGTTTCCGAGCCCGACACGAGACGGTCGAGGGTGGCCGCGGTGCTTTTCTCCAGTTCGTCGCGGATGTTGCCGGCCAGCCACTCCTCGAGGCCGGCCGCCCGGGCCGCCTCCAGCGCCTCGACCACGGCCGCCGCGAGGCCTTTGTAGTAGACGCTTCGCAGGAGCTTGCGGGTCGCGGCCTGGCCCACCGGGCCGTCGATGACCTGCACCTGGGCGCCGAACTGCCGCAAGAGGCCGGCCGCGGCCTCGGCGGCCGGGCCGCTCACGGTCAGCGGCGTGCGGAGGCCGGTCGGGGGCACCGGGGCCATGACCGCGACGTCGACGACCTGGACCGTGTCGCCCGCGACCCGGGCCAGCTCCTGCTTGAGTGCGGGCGCCGAGGTGTTGAAATCGGCCCAGATCGTCTCCGGCGTCACCGCCCCCAGTGACTGCGTCAGCGCGTCCACCGCGTCGTGCGCGCTGTTCACGCTGATGACCAGGCCGGCGTTCCGGCAGGCGTCGGCATCGCTCGACGCCGCGAACACCCCGGGCGGCGGGGACACCAGCGGATCGAAGCCGCGGACCGTGGCCCCGGCCGCGACCAGGTCGGCCGAGATCCGGCTCCCGGCTTCTCCGAGACCGAGGACGGCGATGGCTGCTGAGCTCATGAGGGCACTCCGAAGTAGTCCATCGACTTGAGAGCTTCGATGACGCTGGCGATGTGTTCGCGCATCGCGGTCTCGGCCGCCTTGGGGTCGCGGTCGCGGATCGCCGCGATGATCCGCTCGTGCTGGGGGAGTGAGGTCGCCGGGCGGCCGGGCAGCAGCGACACCATGAACTGGTGCCGCACCAGCTGGCCGCGCAGCGTCTCGACGATCCGGTCGGCGGTGCCGTGGCCCGCGATCCGCCGGATCAGCGCGTGCAGGCGCTGGTTGAGGTCGCTGTAGCGGCGGAACTCGCCCGCCTCGACCGCGCGCCGCATCAGCACGCCGATCTCGTCGAGTTCGGTCGCCTGGTCGGCGGTGACGTGGTCGGCCGCGCGGGCCGCGACCAGCCCTTCGACGACCATGCGCACCTCGGTGATCTCGACCGCCTCGGCCAGCGACACCTTGCGTACGTGGGCGCCGCGGTTGCGCTGCACCTCGACCAGGCCTTCGGTGGCGAGTTCCTGAATGGCCGCCCGCACGTTGAACCGGCTGGCCTGGAACCGCTCGATCAGCTGGGCCTCGACGAGCCTCTCCCCGGGGGTGTATTCGCCCTTGAGGATGGCCTCGCGCAGCGCCTGCCTCAAGGGCGGCGCCGGGGCCCCGCGCTCGCGCGCACCGCCGGGCGCCTGTCGTCGGTCCTGGTCGCGCTCAGCCGGCATGTGTTTCCGCGTTCCTGTAGTTGTCGGTGGTCCCGACAGTCTTCCGGTCGGACCCGGTCTGCGTCGATCCTCCATCAGACGAGCGGAGGTCGGCCACGTGTCGGGCATATTCCGGATCTACCCTGTCACCCGTTTCAGCAATCCACGTCGGGTGGCGCCGGCCGGGGACGGCCCGGCCGGCAGGCGTACGGTGAACGTCGCGCCCGCCCCGGGCCGGCCGTCGGCGGTGATCGTCCCGCCGTGCCCGGTGACCACCTCGCGCAGCAGCGCCAGCCCGATCCCGAAGCGCCGCTCGCCCGCCCCGGCACCGCGGTGGAAGCGGTCGAAGAGCCGGGTGCCGTCCGCCGGGTCGAAGCCGTCGCCGGTGTCCGCCACCGCGAGTTCGACCTGGTCAGCAGGCTGTCGGAGGGTGACCGTGATGCGGCCGCCGGCCGGGGTGTGTGTCAGGGCGTTGGACAGCAGTTCGGCGACCATCCGGCGCAGCGCCGACTCGACCCCGGTGACCAGCAGCGGCTCGTCGGGGCCCTCGAAGACCAGCTTGACGTCCTGCTCGGCGGCCCGGTCGGCCTCGGTCGCGACCGTCGTCTCGACCAGGCCGGTCAGGTCGACCGGTTCGCGTGCGGGTCCGGACGGACCGGCGGCGAGCCGGGCCGAGAGCAGCAGCTCGTCGACGATCTCGCCGAGGCGCCGGGTGGTGCCGACCAGACGGTCGAGGTCGCCCTGGTCGGCGCGGGCTCGTCGGGCGAGCATCTGAGCCCGGGTGTGCACCTGCGCGATCGGGGTGCGGAGCTCGTGGCTGGCGTCGGCGACGAACCGGCGCTGGCGTTCGAGGGCCTCGGCCAGCGGCGCGACCGCGCGGTGCCCGACCACGACCCCGGTGAGCCCGGCCGCCAGCAGGCCGACCAGGGCCGCGACCGCGAACGCCATGAGCAGGTGGCGACGGTCGGCGACCTGGTAGCGGGCGTCGAACACGACCTGGACGACGGTGTCGCCGCGCATCTGGGTGAGTACGTGGTACGTGGTGCCGTTGGCGGTGAGGGTTTCCGTGACCGGCGGTGCACCGGCGGCCACCCGCTCCATGGCCGGGCGGAGGGGGAAGCCGGCCGGCGCCGGGATCGGCCCGGTGTCGAGCCGGGAGGCGTTCAGCCGGAACAGCCAGTTGCAGCCCACCGGCCCCGCCACCACGCCGTGCGAGACGCCCCACGACAGCTCCTGGCTGATCTGCCGGTCCTGGCTGCGGACCAGGCCGGCGTAGGCGACGACGCCGACCACGCCGAGCAGCGCGCCGACGGCCAGCCCGACGAACAGTCCCATCCGCAGGCGGGCGCGGCGGACGATGCCCCGTTCGGTGCAGTCCAGAGTCATAGCGTGCCCAGCCGGTAGCCGAGGCCGTGCACTGTGCGGATCACCGTGCGGCCCAGCTTGCGGCGCAGGTAGTAGACGTACGTGTCGACGATGGACGCGGCGGCCGCCTCGTCGAAGACCCGGCTGCGCAGCTGGGCCCGGGAGTGCACGGCGGCCGGGCGGGCGGCGAGGGTCCGGATCAGCTCGAACTCGCGCGCCGAGAGCGCGACCCGGGATCCGTCGGACCGGACCACCTCGCGTACGGTCAGGTCGAGCAGCCCGGCCCCGATCCGCAGCACGTCGGTCGCCTCGCCGTTGCGGCGGCAGAGGGCCCGCAGCCGGGCGCTCAGCTCGTCGAGGTCGAACGGTTTGACCAGGTAGTCGTCGGCGCCCGCGTCGAGCCCGGCGATCCGGTCGTCGACGGTGCCGAGGGCGGTCAGCAGCAGGGCCCGGGCCGGCACCGCCCGCGAGCGGAGCTTGGCCAGCACGTCGAGGCCGTCCAGCGCCGGGAGCAGCCGGTCGATGACCATCACGTCGTACGGCCGGGTGAGCCCGAGATGCAGGCCGCGCTGGCCGTCGGCGGCCCGGTCGACGACGTATCCCTCGTCGGCCAGCGTCTCGGTGAGCATCTCGGACAGGTCGAGGTCGTCCTCGATCAACAGCAGCCGATTCGATCTTGCGCCGCGCATCCATCGACAATGGCACATATGACGGGTTTTTGCCTAGTGAACATTTGCTGATGCAACAATCTGCGAACCCGGCCGGGCCGCGCGCAGCGACCGCCGCTCCAGATAGGCCAGCATCGGCGAGGTCATGATCGTGGTGACCAGCGCGACCAGCACCAGCACGGTGAACAGCGCCGAGTTGACGATGCCCGCGTCCAGCCCGACGTTGAGCGCGATCAGCTGCATCAGCCCGCGGGCGTTCATCAGCGCGCCGACCCGCAGCGCCACCTCGTTCGACTCGCCGCGCAGCCGCGCCGCGGCCCAGCAGGCGCCGAACTTGCCGACGATCGCCAGCACCACGCACGCCACCGCGAAGGCGAGCACCTTCGGGTCGCCGAACAGCCCGAACTCGGTCCGCAGCCCGGAGTAGGTGAAGAACAGCGGCACGAAGACGGTCGACGCGATCGGGGTCAGCGTGTCGACGACCTTGTCGGCCCGCTCGTTGCGGGGCATGACGACGCCGAGGATGAAGGCGCCGAAGACCGCGTACAGGCCGATCTCGTCGGTGTACCACGCGATCAGGAACAGCAGCGCACAGGTGCCGAGCAGCCGGCCCTGATCGCCGATCCGGCTGCTCTCGAACAGGGCGGCCGTCACACGGCGGCCGACCAGCCAGAGCACCAGCGCCAGCACGATGACGCCGCCCAGCGCGAGCACCGCCGGCCGGGCCTTTCCGGAGGCGAACGACAGGACGACCGCCAGCAGCAGCCAGGCGCCGCCGTCGTCGACCGCGCCCGCGGCCAGCGACAGCGAGCCGTGCCGGGTGCCGGCCAGACCCCGCTCGGTGATGATCCGGGCCAGCATGGGAAACGCGGTGATGGCCAGCGCGACGCCGACGAAGGCGGCCGAGACGGTCAGCGAGACCCCGGGCTTGCGCATCGGCACGGCCTTGTCGGTGGCGAGCACCAGCAGCGCGCCGAGGACGAGCGGCACGGTCACCCCGGCCGCTGAGATCGTTCCCGCGGTGCCGGCGATCCGGCCACTGCGGTGGCTCATGAAGGCGTAGCCGGTCTGGAACATGTACAGCACCAGCCCGATCTGGCCGACCACATAGAGCACGGGCAGCAGCGGCGGCGGGAAGACGGCGTGCGAGACGCCGGGCAGGAGCAGGCCGAACAGGGACGGGCCGAGCAGCACGCCGGCCAGCATCTCGCTGACCACCGGCGGCTGCCCGACCTTGGCCAGCAGCCAGGAGACCACCCGGCAGAAGGCCAGGATCACCGCGACCGCGATGAAGAACCGGGGTGCCAGTTCGGTAGGGGTCAACGGAGTGCCTCCTCGAAGTAGGTCGCGCACAGCCGCTGCCGCCGGGCATCGACCACCATGTAGGTCCCGAGCACGAGCTGTTTGACGCCGCGCCCGGCGTCGGCCCACCGGTCGGCCAGGCGCATCCCGGCCAGGCGGGCCGGTCCGGGCCCGGAGATTCCGGGCGGTGAGAGGTACGCCGGTCCGCGGCTCGGCAGCGACCGGGTGTGCGACGCGCTGGACGCCAGAGCGAACCGGCGCAGCACCTCCCGGGTGACCGCGCGCAGCATGACCGGCGCCGAGCCGCGCGCCGGGCAGGCCCGGTTGGCGGTCACGCCGAACGGGATGAAGTTCGCCTCGGACCGCTTCAGCGTCAGCCAGCGGCCGGGATCGAACCGGTCGTCGCCGGCCCGCCCGGTGCGCTGGAAGGCCAGATAGTTGAAGAGCAGCACGGAGCCGGCCGGCAGCGTGGTGTGCTCGTCGACCACGATCGGCGCCGAGGTGATCCGGTGGGCGACGCCGAACAGCGGGTGCACCCGCAGGGTCTCGTCGACCACCCGGTCGATGGCGTCGTCCTCGTCGAGCGTGGCCGTCAAACCGTGCCGCACGTCCGGGTGCTGGGCGATCGCCAGCAGCACGTGGGCCATCGCCTCGGACATCTGCACGACCGCGGTGTTGAAGAACGCGCCCTGCAGATACCAGGCCGTCTCCTGGAGCGTGAACTCCGGCGGCAGCGTGATCGGGCAGGTGCCGTCCGCGAGCCGGTTCACCAGATAGGCCGTCATACGGTCGCGCCGGTCCATGTGCCGCAGGCTCGTACCTTTGAGCGCGGTCACGACGTCGTTCGCGTTGCCGACGATCAGGTCGCGGACCCCGGGCGGGCAGCGCTCGCCGAAGACTAGTTCGAAGTAGACCTCGGCCCAGATCGGCATGGTCAGGTCGCGCAGGCGGACCTTGCTGATCCGGTCGCGCGGCAGGGCGTCGAGCACGCGCCCGGCCGCGGTGACGGCCAGCCGCTCCGACTCGGTGTGCGGCACGGCCAGCACCCGGCGGGTCACCCGGGCCACCGAGCGGTAGCGCTCGCCCGGCTCCAGGTGCTCCTGGTGCATCTGCGGGCCCGGGGCCAGCCAATACCAGAACAGGTCGGAGAGCCCGGCACCGCGACTGCGCCCGTCGGCCGCCGGATCGGAGTAGACCCGCTCGAAGTGCTCGGCGCCGACCAGCGGGCCCGGCACGGGGATGCCCTCGCCGCCGTTCACCCGGGTGAAGATCCACTCGCGGAGGCGGATCACGAGCGGTGGCAGCCAGTGGGGAAGGCTCCACGCCGCGCCGAGAACGGCGATGGTCAGGAGGACTGTCGCTACGGCCCTCATACGATCAGATCCGCGGTCAGATCGGCCGGTCGCTTCGCTCCGGCCAGCGCGAGGACGTGGTCGAGGTCGCCGCGCAGGTGGGCCAGCAGATCGCGTACGCCCGCGGGCCCACCCGCCGCGAGCGCCCAGACCACCGGTCGCCCGATGCCGACCGCGTCGGCGCCCAGCGCCAGCGCGGTGAGAATGTCGGTCCCGCGGCGCACTCCGCCGTCCAGAAGCACCGGAATCCGGCCCTCGACGGCCGCCACGACCGCGGGCAGCGCGTCCAGGGTGGCGATCGTGCCGTCCAGCTGACGGCCGCCGTGGTTGGAGACGAGGATCGCGTCGACCCGGTCGGCGGCGATCCGCGCGTCGGCCGGGTGCAGCACGCCCTTGAGCACGATCGGCAGGCCGGTGAGCGCGCGCAGGCGGCCGACCACGTTCCAGGTGAGCGCCGGATCCATCGCGATGTCGCGCGGCCGGCCGTCCGCGTCGCGCATGTTCTCACAGGCCAGGCCCGGTGGCAGGTCGGTGAAGCCGTTGCGGAGGTCGCGCTCGCGGCGGCCGTACACCGGCGAATCCACGGTCACGACCAGCGCCCGGCAGCCCGCCTTCTCGGCCCGGCCGACCACGTGCTTCTCGAACTCGGCGTCCGGCTGCGGGTAGAGCTGGAACCACAGCGCGGCACCGGTGGCCGCGATCCGCTCGATCGGCTGGGTCGCGGCCATGCTGACCACCATCACGACACCCTCGGCCGCCGCCGCGCCGGCCGTGCCCTCCTCACCGGACGGATGGGCGAGCCGGTGGAAGGCGGTGGGGGAGAGCAGCAACGGCATCGACATCTCGGTGCCGAGCAGGGTCGTGCGCAGGTCGCGCTCGCCGACGCCCCTCAGCACGCGGGGGACGATCCTTCTCGCTTCGAAGGCGGCCTCGTTCCCGCGTACGGTCCTCTCCTGGCCGGCACCGCCGGCGAAGAAATCCCCATGCGCGGGTTCGAGGTTTGCCTGTGCGGCGGCCGCCAGCTCGGCCGGCGTGCGCACCTCACGCCCCGGCCAGCACGCGGCCCACGAAATCGGCCAGCGGAGTGACGTGCACGTCGGGCCGGTTCCACATGTTCTCGAGGTTCTCGGCCAGGTGGTGGGTGGCCTGCACGGTGCCGCCACGGAAGTGCCGGATCACCGGGTGCAGGTACGCCGCGTCGTGCGCCTGCCCGACCGAGTTCTGCGCGATCCGCTTCACCGTGATGTCGAACGGGTCGACCTTGTCGTGGTCGGGACCGTATTCGAGGGTGATCGCGAACGCGTCGTCGTAGCCACCGAGGCCGCCCTCGGCGAAGAAGTCGAGCGGCACCTCCTCGTGGTACCTCCTGCCGCCACCGCGGACGGTCACCACGTCGGCGAGGAAGCCGAACTGCTGCCAGAGGGCGCTCGTCCGGTTGACCCGCTCGATGATCGCCGCGGTGATGTCCGGGGTCTCCCGCGACGGCCACGGCGTGTCCGCGTAGCGCTGCTCGAGGATCTTGTGGAGTGCCCGCGCGCCGTAGCGGAAACCGTGGATGAAGCCGCTGGTCGATTTCTTGAAGTCGCGGACCTGGGTGATGGTGCCGGCGAAATAGAGGCCGGGCACGTTGGTCGACTCCCAGGCCGAGGTCTGGGCCGGGAACCGGTCCTTGATCGTCAGCTCGGGGCGGCAGCTCTCGTCGAAGATGCCCGCGTCGAAGGCGAATCCGGTGCACAGCAGCACCCGGTCGTAGTGCAGCTCCTTGACCACCTCGTCGGCCCGCGAGAACGCGAACATCACCTTGAGGTGGTCGCCGTCCCGCTCGATCGACCGGACGTTGCCGTCGAGCACCGCGTTGCCCGCCTTGAGCTGGTACGTGTCCAGGAAGTTGGCGTTCACGGCGCGCAGGTGACCGACGAAGTGCGTACGCCACGCCAGGTGCACCGAATGCGGCCCGGCGACGTGCAGCACCGAGGTGGTCTCGATCAGGTTGTCGGCGGTCTCGAAGGCCGAGTTGGCCTTGCCGAGCACCAGCACCCGCTGATTCGTGAAGTCCTGCGGGTCGACCGACATCGTGTCGTAGCCCTCGGCCAGCTCCAGCCCCGGGATGTCGGGGCGGTAGGCGCGGGTGACTCCCGTCGCCACGATCAGCCGCTTGGCCCGCCAGCTCTCGTCTCTTGTTCGGACGACGAACTCGTCGCCCTCTTTGGAGATCCGGGTGACGTCGGCTTGGTAGCGGATCCGGACGCCGGTCTTGGCGGCGAAGTCGGCCAGATAGTCGACGAACGCCTCGGCGGGCGGGAAGTAGCGCACGCTGTAGTTCTTGAACAGCAGCGACGGGTCGTCGCTGAGCAGCGAGTTCCAGTCCATCCGCATGCTGAACTCGGGGTCGTCGCTGCCGGTGTACACCTTGTTCAGCGAGATCAGCGTGCGGTGCCGCGGATAGCGGGTGAAGAAGGTGCCCGGGGCGTCACCCCGTTCCAGCACCAGATAGTCGCGCTTTCCCTCGGCCTCGAGTTGGGACGCCAGCTGGAGCCCGGCCGGGCCGGCCCCGATGATCAGGTAATCGAGAGTCACCGGGCCGACGCTAGGAGCGTTATATCAGAGAAATTTCAGTAAAGCGCCCCTTTGTGCAGGTAGAAACCCTATCTCAGAACTCTCTGAGAACGCCCGGCTACCGTCCGCCCATGGATCTCTGGCCACAGCCGCTTCTTGATCTTGTTTCCGCCCGGGGCGCTGAACCCTTGTTCGAACAGGGTGACCGCGTGGTCTCGGGAAACGAGATGATGTCCCTGATCCGGCGGATCGCCTCGGGACTGCGCGCGGCCGGGGTGTCGCCGGGCGACGGCGTGGTGCTGCAGCTGGGGGTGGCGCCGGAGACGTTCGCCGCCATCGTCGCGGCGTTCGCGGTCGGTGCGCGCGTGGCCGGGGTACGCCCGGACCAGCTGCGCCACGTGATGACGACCTCGGGCGGGCTGCTGATCGACGACGCCGCGCTGCCGGCCCTGCTTGCGGCCGAGGACCGGCCCCTGGTCGTCTCCGGCCGCCCCGGCGACATCGCCCGGATCGTCTACACCAGCGGCAGCACCGGCCTTCCGAAGGGCTGCTGCCAGACGTACGCCGCGATCAGCGCGCGGGAGCAGGCCGTGCCGTCCCGGTGGTCACCGGGGACCCGCTCCTTCGCGGAACGGATGAGCCGGTTCCTGGTCTTCGGGTCCCTGTCGGCCCAGGTGATGTTCGAGTATTCGGTGCTGGCCATCGCCTCCGGCGGCATGCTGGTGGCGGCCGAGCCGCCGATCTATCCGGAGGCGGTGGCCAAGCTCCGGGCCACCGCGGGTGTGATCACGGTCGGGCGGCTCCACCAGCTGGTGAAGGCGCAGCGGGCCGAACCGGCCGACCTGTCATCGCTGCAGGGCCTGATGGTGAGCGGTTCACCGATCGAGCCGGCCCGCCTGGCGGACGCGCTCGATGTGCTCGGCCCCGTTCTGTTCAACGGGTATGGCCAGACCGAGGCCGGGCTCATCGCGATGATCACACCTGACGAACTGCTGACCTCTCCCTCCCTTCTCTCCTCGGTCGGACAGCCACCGCCGCATGTGCAGGTCGAAGTGCGCGGCGGTGAGCTGTACGTCCGTACGCCCTGGCAGTCCACGTTCTACTGGGACGACCCGGCCGAGACGGCCGAAGTCTTCGTGGACGGCTGGGTGCGGACACGCGACCTCGCTTCCATCGGCCCGGACGGCTATCTACGGCTGGAGGGCCGCGCCCGGGACGTCATCATCGTGCAGGCCGAACTGGTCTACGCCGGCCCGATCGAACGCGCGCTGGCCTCCTCTCCGACGGTCGCCGAGGCGTACGTGGTGGGCCGCCCGGACGAGGACAGCGGCGAGGCGGTCCACGCGTTCGTGGTGGCCGCCCCGGCGAGCACACCCTCCCTTTCGGAGCTGCGGGACCTGGTGGCGGCCCGCCTCGGACCCAAAGCCGTCCCCGCGACCATCACTCTCATCGACGCCGTGCCGGTGGCACCGAGCGGCAAGCCGGACAAGAATGCCCTGCAGGTGCCGTGACGGCCGGTGAGCGCCGACAGTTGCTGGACGGCCTCGTAAAGCAGGGCCCGCGCCTCGGATGGGGCGATTCCGAGGCGGCGGGCGGCCTGCTGGGGAGTCCGCTTGCGGAAGAAGGTCTCCACAAGGATCTCCCGGTGTGACGCCGGCAGACCACGGATGACCGTCTCGATCGGCGGCCCTCCGGCGTCACGGTGGGTGCGGGGGGTGGCAAGTGGGGTGGGCACAAAAAGTACTCTGGCCTGCGCGGCAGCAACATTCCAGTGCGCAGGTGCGTCACAGACAGTGAGTGCTGGTCTCGCTCCACAGTGCTACGTAAACGACGGGCGTGGCAGCTCCGGCCACGGATTTCCGGGGTGTCGACATCCTGTGACAGCCGGAAAGGAAGCGGCCTGACCAATCCCGACAGGGGCCGCTCCGGCCGTCCCGGCCCGAACACTGACCGTGACGGGCCTGGGCCTGTGGTCATCAGGTGGCCTGTCTGCCGGGTCTGGCCCTGCGCCCGGACTCGGCGAAGACCGACACCCGCGACGCCTTCGTGTTCACGGACGCCGCCCGGACCCCGCCGCACACGCTGCGCCACGCCGGCGACGAAGCCCTCGCCGGGCGGCACATGCTGGTCGGCTTCGACAACGACCTGCCCGCCGAGTCGACGCGGCTGACCAACCGCATCCGCGGCCTGCCCACCCAGAACCCAGCCACTCTGCAACGCGCGCGTTCGGCGAGAACACCAGCGGGGGAACGCCGGGAAGGGGTGGGAAGCAGCCCCGACAACGCCGGGACGGATCGGCACTGCCAGACGGTCCGGGTTCGGCAAGCGAGGTCAGAAGGTGCAACGAGAGTGAACCAGTGGTTGAAGCTCCGTAAGCGTGGTGCCGGCTCGAACCTGGTGGATCTGGGCCGGACGCAGCGCGCGGTTCCTGTGCTGCGGAGGAACCGCCTCCCGGACGACGCCTTCGGGCGGCGGCTGGGTGACCGTGGTGAATGTCTGCGGCGTAGCCGTGGTGAAGCCGCCGGAGTAGAGCTGGGCGCCGTCCTGGTCGAGAGGCCGGCACCGCGCCTCGGGCCGACCCCACCGCTTGATCAAACCTATAGGGCCCCGCGGGCCAGGACGAATATTTCCGGCCGGCCGGCGACGAGGTTGCGAGCAAAGGGGAGCCGGCACCCGCGTACCGTACCGAGGTGCTCTGAGCCGTCGGGCCCGGCGGCGGGACTGGAGGAGTCGATGCTGGGATGACGGTCACGCAGGACGACGTGCTCGGCTATTTCGACACGCTGTCGAACTGGGGGCGGTGGGGTGACGACGACGAGCGCGGCACTCTGAACCACATCACTGACGACGTCCGGCTGGCGGCGGCGCGGGCCGTGCGCCACGGCCGCAGCGTGTCGTGCGGGTGGGTGGTTGCCGTGCCGGAGGACATGGAGCGGTCGACGACCTCGTGCCCGCGCGCCGCCGAGATGCCCGGTGGCGAGAACATGCCGGCCGCCTTCCACGCCGACCGGCGCTGGGGGTTCTCGTCCGAGCGGCTCGGTCTCACCTTTCACGGCAACACGGTGACCCATGTCGACTCGCCGTGCCACCTCTTCTGGGACGGCATGATGTACAACGGTCGGCCGCACTCGCTGGTCGACGCCGCGACGGGATCGGCGTGGGCGGCGGTCACGGCGGCGGCGAACGGGATTGTCACCCGTGGGGTGCTGCTGGACATCGCGCGGGTCCGCGATGTGCCGTGGCTGGAACCGGGGCAGGGCGTGTTTCCCGACGATCTGGAGGAGGCCGAGGGCCGCCAGGGTGTGCGGGTGCGGTCCGGTGACGCGGTGTTGCTGCGGACCGGGCGCGGCCGTGTCCGGTCCGAGGCCGGCGGCGGTTTTGCGCAGGCCGGCTGGCACGCGTCGTGCCTGCCGTGGCTGCACGAACGCGGGGTCGCGCTGATCGGGGCCGACACCCCGCAGGAGGTTCAGCCGTCGGGATACGACGACGTGCTGATGCCGGTTCACGCGGTGGGTCTGGTGGCGATGGGTCTGTGGCTGCTCGACAACTGCGATCTGGAGTTGTGCGCGGCGACGGCGGCCGAGTTCGGCCAGTGGGACTTCCAGCTCGCGGTCGCGCCGGTCCGCTTCGCCGGCACGTCGGGCAGCCCGGTCAACCCGATCGCCACCTTCTGACCCCGGCGCACCGGAGGGCGTCCGCAAGACCCGGACCGTCACGGGGGAGTGGCAGGATGGCGGAGGACGAAGGGAGGTCCGCGTGCCGACTGAGACCAACCTGACCGCGCGGTTCCACGCCGCCCGGGACGTGCGGCTGGCCGAGGAGCCGATGCCGAAGGTGCGTGACGGCGAGAGCCTCGTGCGGATCACCGCGGTCGGGCTCTGCGGGTCCGACCTGCACTGGTTCGACGAGGGCGGCATCGGGGACGCCCGCATCACGAGCCCGCTGGTCGGCGGGCACGAGATGGCCGGCGTGGTCGAGGGCGGCGATCTGGACGGCGTGCGGGTCGCGGTCGACCCGGCGATCCCGTGCCATCACTGCGACCTCTGCGTGGCCGGGCACCCCAACCTCTGCCGCAACATGGTCTTCGCCGGGCACGCGAACTGCGACGGCGGGTTCCAGCGCTACCTCGCCTGGCCCACCGCCCGCCTGCACCCGCTGCCCGACAGCCTGAGCGACTCCGACGGCGCGATGCTGGAGCCGCTCGGGGTCGCGGTGCACGCGGTCGACCTGGGCCACGTGCGGCTCGGCGCGAGCGTGGCGGTGATCGGGTCCGGGCCGATCGGGCTGCTGATGATCCAGGTGGCGCGGGCGGCCGGGGCGGCCCGGGTGCTGGCCGCCGATCCGCTGCCGCACCGGCGGCAGGCGGCGATCGAGCGGGGCGCCGACGCGGTGCTCGATCCGTCGGAGCCGCGCTACTACGAGCGGCTGGACGAGTTCACCGACGGGCTCGGAGTCGACGTGGCGTTCGAGATCGCCGGGACCGACTCGGCGATCGACGCCGCGGTCGGGGTGGTGCGGCCGGGTGGGCGGGTCGTTCTCGCCGGCATCCCGAGCGCCGAGACCTCGGCCTTCCCGGCCAGTCCGGCCCGGCGCAAGGGGCTGACCTTCAGCATGGTGCGGCGGATGAAGGAGGTCTATCCCCGGGCGACCGCTCTGGTGACGGGCGGGCTGGTGGACGTACGGAATCTGGTCTCGGACCGCTTCCCGCTGGCCGACGTCTCGGCCGCGTTCGAGGCCGCCGTGGCACGTCAGGGCCTCAAGATAGTTTTAAACCCCTAATTTGCGACAAATCTGGATGAAGCGACACATGTGAATCCGGACCACATATCGGTACTCGCACCACCACAATGAAGCGGTGAGCACCGTGGCCCGCGACACCGAGAGCCGGCCCTGGCTTGTGCACCCGCCGGCCGGAAACCGGACACACCTCGACAACGGCCCCATGGTGGATGCCGGCGCGGCGTCGTCCGAGGTCCATTCGGGGGGCCTGGCGCGATCGGCGGCCGGCCGCCTGGCGGCGCTCACGGCCCGGGGCGCCGGTGCGGCCAGCGCGATGATCCACCTGGCCGAGGGGCCGCACATGCGGTTGATCGGCGGCTATGCCCTGCCGGCCGGATTCCTGCCGATGCAGCAGGTGCCGATCGCGCTCACGCTGGCCGGCATGGTGATGCGGCTGCGGTTCCCGGTGGTCATTCCCGACCTGGCGGCCGACAAGCGGCTGCCGTCCGAGGCCCCGGCCCGGTCGGCCGGCATCCGCGCGTACGCCGGCTTCCCGGTCCGCGACCCGCTCGGCGAGGTGGTGGGCGTCTGCGCGGTGATGGACTACGTGCCGCGCGAGTGGACGCCGATGCAGCTCGCGGCGGCCGACGACGGCGCGCAGGCGTGCACGGCGTTCGTGGCCGAGCGGCGGGCCCGCGACGCCGAACGGGAGCAACGGCACTTCCTGGACACCCTTCTCAACAGCCTCGACACCGGCGTCGCGGCCTGCGACCCGAGCGGCCGCCTGGTGATCGTCAACCGCTCGTTGGCCGACCGGCTCGGCCCGGGCGGCACCGCCGGGAGCCTGGAGGAGTGGGCGGCCCGGGTGCCGGTCACCGACGCGGACGGCCACCAGGTCACGCCGACCCAGCTGCCGCTGATGCACGCGCTGCGCGGCGAGCAGGTACGCGGCGCCGAGCAGGCGCTCCGCCTGCCCGACGGCGGCTCTCGGCGGCTGCGGGTCAACGCCCACCCGATCACCGACGAGCAGGGCCGCCGGCTGGGCGCGGTCTCGGTCTTCCACGACGTCACCGAGGCCCGCCGCGCCGACGACCTGCAGCGGGCGCTCGGCCGGGCCAAGGACGAATACCTCAACCTGGTCGGCCACGAGCTGCGTACGCCGCTGACCGTGATCGCCTCCTACCTCGACCTTCTCGCCGACGGCGACCCGGCCACCCCGCTCGCCGACAGCATGACGATGGTCGACGCCGCCCGCCGGGGCAGCGACCGCCTGCGCCGCCTGGTCGAGGCCCTGCTCGACCTGTCGGCCCTGGACAGCGGACGCGCCCGCCTGCACCTGTCCGACCTCGACCTGACCCACGTGGTCACCGAGGCGGTCCGTCAGGTCGCCGACCGGGCCGCGGCCCGGAACATCACGCTCGTGGAGCGGCTGCCCGACGGCCTGCCGATGCACGCCGACCCGGACCGGCTCACCCAACTGGTCGGCGCCCTCCTCGACAACGCGATCACCTACCCGCAGCCCGGCGGGACGGTGACCGTGACGTTGGGCATCGCCGGCAGCCACGTGTACATCGAGGTCGCCGACGACGGCCCGGGCATCCCCGACACCGAGCAGCCGCTGGTCTTCGAGCGCTTCTTCCGCGGCGCGGTCGCCACCGAACGGGCCATTCCGGGGGCCGGCCTGGGCCTGGCCACGGTCCGGCTGATCGCCGAACGGCACGGCGGCTCGGCCACCGTGATCCCGGAGACCGGCCGCAGCGGCGCCACCTTCCACGTCACGCTGCCCCGCTGACCCCTCCCCGGCTTCCGCGGCACCGCGGTTGCGGGAACCGGGCTCCGGCGTGCGGGGTCCAACCGGCATGCCTACTTCCCGTTCCGGTTGGGTGGCCGCAGCCTTGGCTCTGGCCGCGCTCGCGGGCTGCGAACACGACGTGATGAAGGTTCCGATCGCCACCTATTCGGTCGCCGCCCTGCCGCTGCTGACCGCCGCCCAGACCCGAGGCCTGGTCAGCGTGCCGTGGGTCCTCCCGACGTCCGCCCCCGCCGGCGACCCGCGGTTCCTCGAGGTGCCCGCCGGGATCTGCTCTCAACCGCGCGGAGTTGTCGTCACCGAGACTCCGGCCGCCGTCACGGTCCAGATCTTCGCGACGATCACCCGGTGCACCGCGGAGGCCGACGGCTTCGTCATCGCATCGGTCGATCTGCCCCACCCCCTCGGCACCCGCACCCTGCGGCACGGCCCGGTCATGCCCGCGGGCCCGGTCGCCGGCACCGCTCCGCCGGCCCGTCAGAAACCGCCTACGCGGTCACAAAGCCCTCGGGCGTAGAGCCGGGCGAAGGCTTCGCGCTCCCGAGCCGGCCGGTCGGTGACGATCACGCGGTCGCCGGCGGCGAGGTAGCCGGCCGGGCCGAGGCCGAGGCCGGTGACGAGGACGGTGCGACGACCTGTTGTCAGGTCAACATCACGGTCGAGATCGTGTTTACCTGACAACAGGCCGTCGGGTGGATCACACCTGCGAATCCCAGAAGGAGCACTGGTGTTCGGCGGCGAACTCGGCGTCGCTGATCAGCCGGCTGTGGCCGCCCGCCCGCAGCGAATAGAAGCCGTGGGACGGCCAGCCCGGCGTACCGGAAGAAGCGAAACGTGCCCACGCCGCCTTCATGTCCCGGGCCAGCCGCCGCTCGGCGGCGTTGAACGTCGGCGCGATCGGCGTGCCGTTGTCGAAGCTCGGGAACAGGTAGGCCAGCTCGGCCGCATGGCCGGCGCCCCAGACGTAGCCCGGGATCGGCGTCAGGCCGGGCCCGGTGCGATGGTCGAACTCGTAGGCGTAGACCCGGGTCCACCGGGCCAGCGAGTGGGTCAGACGGCGGTCGGCGCAGCCGCCGATGCCGCCCACCGCGCCCGAATCGGTCATGATCGCGCCGACCAGGTAGGCCGCGGTGAACTGGTCGGCGCCGGCTGGCCAGGGGTAGTGGGCCAGCACCGCCGCGCCGTAGGTCGTGGTCACATAGGCGACATATTGCGCCTCGGTCTGGCCGATGAAGCCCTGGGCGAAGGTCCGGCCCTCGTCCCGGTTCGAGCCGATCACGATCGGCACGCGGGCGAACCGCCCCGATGCGACGGCGACGGCCGGATCGGCCGGGAGGGTCGGGGTTCCCCGAACCAGACCGAACGACCCTTGCGGTGCGTCGATCAACGCGCTCACTGACGTACGGCGCAGGCAGGCCACATCCGCACAGCCGACCGCCGACTCGAGGGCCGCGCCCGACGCCTCGGCCTGCGCCCGGGTGCGGGTCGTGCACGAGCCGCTCTGCATCATGGCCTGGGCGAACAGCCCGCGTGACCCCGGCGCCACCAGGTGCCCGCACACCGACCAGCCGCCCGCCGACTCGCCGCCGACCGTGACCCGCCGCGGATCACCGCCGAACGCCGCGACGTTGCGCTGGATCCACCGCAGGGCCGCCTGCTGATCCTGGAAGCCGTAGTTTCCGCTCTCGCCGCCCTCCGCGGTCAGCCCGGCCAGCCCGAGGAAGCCGAGCACCCCGAGCCGGTAGTTGAAGCTGACCCCGATCACCCCGGTCTGGCGCACGACGGCCGCCATGTCGGCCTGGTTGGAGCTGCCGTTGACCAGGCCGCCGCCGTGGATGAACACATAGACCGGGCGGTGATCGCCGGCGCGGACCCCGGTGGGCCGCTGCACGTTGACGAACAGGCAGTCCTCGGCCTCGGTGCGGGGGCCGTTGGTGCTGGCCGCGGCCGCGCACCGGTTGCCGTAGGAGGTGGCCGGCGCGACACCCGGCCAGGGGGCGGCCGGCTGGGGCGGGCGCCACCGGAGGTTGCCGACCGGTGGAGCGGCGTAACGGATGCCGAGGAAACTGTCGACACCCTGGTCGCGTACGCCCGCGACCGCACCCTTGTCGGTGTGCGCGACCAAAGTCGATGAATGGGACCCGGTGCCGCCGGGAAATACTCCGCCTGGAAGGGCGAGGACGGCGGCGATAGACAACGACGCGAGTCTATGCATTCTCTTACCCGACGCCTGCCGCGACCGAGATGTCAAGAACTGAGCTGCACCCGAAGGGCAACCGCCGGCCGCTGGAGACGGCCCGGCCGGAGCCGATGTTCATTACCTCGCTCCGGTGAAGGTGGGGAACAGTGGAACCACGGTCAGAGGAAGCGCGCCTCGTCGCCCTGCACAGCTACGGGCTGCTCGACGCGGCGCGCCCGGCGGTGCTGGACGAGCTGTCCCGGCTGGCCGCGTCGGTGTTCGACACCCCGATGTCGTCGGTCACCCTGGTCGACGCCGACCGGCAATGGTTCGCGGGCCGGACCGGCCTGGCCAACGACCAGGATCCGCGGGACATTTCGTTCTGCGCCCGCGTGGTCGAGCAGGGCGCGCCGCTGATCGTGCCGGACGCCCGGGCGCACCCGGTGTTCCGCGACTACGCCAACGTGACCGGCCGGCCGCACATCCGGCTGTACGCCGGCGCACCGCTGATCGACCAGGACGGCTACCTGCTCGGCACGGTCTGCGTGCTCGACGACTCGCCGCGGCAGATCAGCGACCGGCAGACCGACGTGCTCGTGCAGCTGGCCGGGCAGGCGGCCGGGCATCTGTCCGGCATCCGGTCCCGGCTGCTGCTGGCCGACCTCGGCGACGAGCTGTCCCGCGCGGTCAGCCGCGAGGAGGACCTGGTCGCGGCGGTCTCGCACGAGCTGCGCACGCCGGTGACCAGCATCCAGGGCTACCTCGAGATGCTCACCGAGGAGGACGAGCTCGCGCCCTACCGCCGGTACATCGACCCGATCAGGCGCAACGGCGAGCGGCTGGTCAAAATGGTGGACCACCTGCTGGCCGGCACCCGCCCGGCCGACGCGCTGACCATCGACCGCACCCCGGTCGACCTGATCACGGTGGCCGAGGCGGCGATCGGCGCCAGCCAGGGCCACCAGGCCCACCGGGACGTACGCTGCGTGCTCGAGGTGACCGGCCGCCCGGCGCCGGTCCGGGGCGACTTCACCCGGCTCACCCAGGCGGTCGAGCAGCTCCTGCGCAACGCGATCGGCTTCTCGAAGGCCGGGCAGCTGGTGCGGGTGGCGGTCTCGTTCAGCGAGCGGGCGCCGTCGGTGCAGGTGATCGACGAGGGCACGGGCATCCCGGCCGACGAGCTGCCGCACGTGGCCGAGCGGTTCTACCGCGGCCGGTACGCCCGCGCGGAGGCGGTGGCCGGGGTCGGCCTGGGGCTGAGCATCGCCCAGTCGATCCTGTCCGCGCACGGCGGTTCGCTGCAGATCACGTCGCCCGGCCCGGGCCTGGGCACGACGGCCCGGATGTCGCTGCGGCCCTAGCCCTGGACTGCGACGCCGCCGTACATGTGGACGTGCTCGTCGGCGAACTCGCGGCCACCGGGACCCGGATGCCAGTGGTTGACGAGAACGACACCCGGGGCGAGCAGCTCGCGGCCGCCGAACAGGGCGGTCACCTCGGCCCGGTCGCGCGCCTTCTCCTCGAGGCCGCGCGCGACGTAGGCCGCCACACCCCGGTTGACCTCGTCGGGGGCGCTGTCGGCGGTGACGATCGAGAGGGCGAGCATGCTGCCTGGCACGAGCGGTTCCATCAGCCGCTCGATGATCGCGTGGGCGCGGGTCTCGTCGACCACGAACTGCAGGATGGCGATCAGGCTGAGCACGACCGGCCGTCTCAGGTCGAGCGCGTCCTGGGCGAAGGCGATGACGGCGGCCGCGTCGTTGAGGTCGGCCGAGAGGTAGGCGACGCCCGGGGCGGTCACCCGGGCCTGGCCCTGGGCGATCACGAGCGGGTCGTTGTCGACATAGACGACCCGGCAGTCGGGGGACACGGCCTGGACGACCTCGTGCTCCACACCGGACATTCTTGCCGTCAGCCGGTGTGCGTGACCAGCCCGGTGAGGCGTCCCTGAGCGGACGCGGACGACGAGATCTTCGCGAAGGCGTCGTCGATCGAGCTGTCGGCCGGTATGCCGGTCCGGCCTTTGAGGGCGTAGACCGTGAAACGGTAGTGATGGGTGCCCGACGGGGGACAGGGCGGCGTCCAGCCGGTCGAGCCGCCCGAGTTCCTGAGCTCGTGGGCACCCGCCGGCACCGAGTCGCCGACGGTCGCCGCGGAACCGGGCAGGTCGGCCACGACCCAGTGGTAGAAGTCGCCGCCGGGGGCGTCCGGGTCGTCGACGACGATCGCCCACGCCGGGGCGCTCACGCCGGACCAGGCCAGGGTTGGGCGGTGGCCCCCGCCCGTACAGGTGAAAGCGGATGGGATCGCCGAGCCGTCGGTGAAGTCGGAGCTGGTGACCGTCAGGTTTCCGCCCGAAGGCGCCGAAGGCGGCGCCGGGCTCTTGGAGCACCCGGCCAGCAGAAGTACGCACGAGAACAGCGCGAGCCGTCGCATGACGCTCATACTTCCAGGCCGGAGCCCGCGTCAGTCGACCAGCGTCTGGGTGCCGAGGACCACGGCCAGGGCGAGCCGCTCGGCGTCCTCGGTGCCCGGCTCCGCCGTGTAGACCGTGATGCGCAGGTCGTCGACCGCGACCAGCAGCGTGTCGCAGTCGAGCGTGATGCGCCCGACCGCCGGGTGGTCGACGACCTTCCGCTTCGAGGTGTCGGTCGTCGGCGGTGTCCCGTCGGACTCCCACAGGGTCATGAACCGCGGGCTCATCTCGCCCAGCGACGCCACCAGCCGGCGCAGGGCGCGGTCGGCCGGGTAGCGCGACGCCGTCAACCGCAGGTCGGCCACCAGCCGGGCCTCGTGGTCGGCCTGCTCCGGCGGCGTGTGCACGACCCGCGAGCGTGGCCCGAGCAGGTTGCGCCAGACCGCGTTGCGTTCGATGCCCTGCCACGTGGTCGTGTCGCCCATCAGTGCGTCGTAGGGCGCGTTGGCCAGCACGAGCGTCCACGTCGCGTCGTAGACGACGACCGGCGTGTGGGCCAGGCGGTCGAGCAGCCGCTGGATGCTCGGGGTGACGTGGGACGGGACGACGTCGAGGCCGGGCGCGGCGTGGCCGGCCAGGCGGTAAAGCAGATCGCGCTCGGCGACCGGCAGGCGCAGCGTGCGGGCGAGGGCCTCGACGACCTGGGCCGAGGGCGCGGTCGCGCGGCCCTGCTCGAGCCGGGTCAGATAGTCGGCCGAGATTCCGGCCAGGCCGGCCAGCTCTTCGCGGCGCAGGCCGGTCGCCCGGCGACGCCGGCCGACCGGAACCCCGACGTCCGAGGGCGCGACGCGGTCGCGCCAGCGTCTGACCGTACGCCCGAACTCCCACGACTCCACACGACCAGTCTCCGGCCCCACACCGTGGTTGTCCTGGCCCTGCTGTTCCTACGACAACGGGACGACTGCCGGACGGCCGGACCGTCCGTGACGCTCGAAGGTATGACAACCGTACTGATCACCGGCCCGACCCGCGGCCTGGGCCGCGCCGCCACCCTGGCCATGGCCGCGAGGCCGGAACCGCCCGAGCTGGTTCTCGTCGGCCGCGGCGGAAGCAGGCTCACCGAGGTCGCCGGGGAGGCCCGGGCGCGGGGAGCGCGGGTCCACGAGATCGGCTGCGACCTATCCAGCCTCGCCGACGTGCGGAAGGCGGCCGCGCGGGCCCGGGCGCTCGGCGTCAGCGTCGTGGTCGCCAACGCCGGTACCATGTCGGCCGACACGAGGCGGGCCTCCCGCGACGGCTACGAGCTGACCTTCGCGGTCAACTACCTCGCGCACGCGCAGCTGATCGGCGACCTCATCGGTGACCTGATCACCCCGGCCCGGATCGTGCTGCTCGGCTCGAACACCTACCACGCCAACTTCTGGCGGCGGCTGCTCGGCGTGCCCGGGGCCGACTGGCGCGACCCGGCCGACATCGCCCGCCCGGCGACCGGCGACCGGAACCCGGGTTTCCAGGCGTCCGGCGTCGCCTACTCGAACGCCAAGCTCGCGATCCTCTACTACGCCCACGAGCTCCAGCGCCAGGTCCGGGCCGGTGTGAACGTCGCCGTCTTCGAGCCCGGCTGGATGCCCGGCACGTCGCTCGGCCGGGACACCCCCGGGGCGCTCCAGGCGATCGGCCGCGGCCTGGCCCGCCTGCCCGGCGTCTCGACCCCGGAACGCTCCGGTCCCGCGCTCGCATCGGTCGCCCTCGACGCCCGGTGGTCGGGCCTGCGCGACGGCGCGTTCGTCGTGAAGAACCGGGTGACCGAGGTTTCGCCGGTCGCCGCCGACCGCAGCCGCGAAAGGCGCCTCTGGGAGGCCACGGCGGAGCTCCTCCAGGCGTCCTGAGCAGGCGGAATAGCCGAACCGGCCAACCCGTTATCCGGATGCACGATGCATCGGAGGCGCGGATGTTCAAGGACTTCTCGTTCGAGACGGTCGCCCGCCGGGCGGGCGAGCTCGCGGCCGTACGCGACGTGCTCCCACCCGGAACCCGCATCGCGATCCCGCACCTGACCGGCGACGACCTGCCGGCGCTCGTCGAGGCGGCCCACGCCGTACGGAAAATGGGTTTCGTCCCGGTGCCGCACCTCGCCGCCCGGCGGCTGGAGTCCGCGGCCGGCCTGGCCGGGCTGCGGGCGGCAACCGACCAGCTGTTCGTGGTCGGGGGTGACCCGGTGATGTCGCGGGGGCCGTTCCCGGACGGCCTGGCCCTGATCCGCTCCGGCCTGTTGGCCGAACACGGCTTTCGGTCGATCGGTCTGCCGGCCTATCCATCGGGCCATCCGCTGATCGACGACGACCGCCTGTGGGCCGACCTCGCGGCCAAGGTGGACGCCCTCGGCGAGCAGGGCCTGGCCGGGAGCGTGACGCTGCAGTTCGCGACCCGGGCGGCGGTCGGGGACTGGCTCGCCGAGTCGCGGCGCCGGGGCATCGACCTGCCGGTCCGGGTGAGCGTGCCCGGGGCGGGCGGCCTCTCACCCGCACTCGCCGCTCGTCTGGGCGTCGGCGCGGATGTCGAGCTCGACTTCCCGGACGGGTTGACGCTGCATTTCTCGCCCTTCGGCGCGCTGCGGGAGACCGCGCTGCTGGCCGGTGCCGGCCGGCTCCCGCTGGTCCCGGCGCCGGCCCTGGCGACTTGAGAGTTCGCCCGCTTTCCACAGGTTCCCCACAGTTTCGCCACACCGTTTCCGTAGGCGGCCGGGCGATTGTTCCGGCATGACGCTGACCCTCGACGGGGCGCCCGCGCCCGCGGTTGACGCCCCGACGCGACGGTTCACGATGCCCTGGACCCGCACCGCGTTGTGGCTGCTGCTCGCCGGCACGGCCGTGCTCTACCTGTGGGACCTGGGCGCCTCCGGCTGGGCCAACGACTTCTACGCCGCCTCGGCCCAGTCCGGCTCGATGTCGTGGAAGGCGTGGCTGTTCGCCTCCCTCGACCCGGGCAACGCGATCACGGTCGACAAACCGCCGGCCGCGATGTGGGTGATGGGCCTGTCGATGCGGCTGTTCGGCGTCAACAGCGGGGCGCTGCTGGTGCCGCAGGCGCTGATGGGCGTCGGCAGCGTCGCGTTGCTGGCCGCCACGGTCCGCCGCTGGTTCGGGCCGGTCGCCGGCCTGATCGCCGGCGCGATCCTGGCGCTCACCCCGGTGGCCGTCCTGATGTTCCGCTTCGACAACCCGGACGCCCTGCTGGTCCTGCTGATGACCGCGGCGGCCTATACGACCGTCCGTTCCCTGGACCGCGGCTCGTGGAGGTGGCTGGCCGGGACCGGCGTGCTGCTCGGGTTCGCCTTCCTGACCAAGATGCTGCAGGGCTTCCTGGTGCTGCCCGGATTCGCGCTCGCCTACCTGTTCTGCGCGCCGCTCTCGTGGCTTCGCCGCATCCGCGACCTGCTCATCGCCGGGGCCGCGCTGCTCGTCTCGGGCGGCTGGCTGGTCGCGCTGGTGTCGATCTGGCCGGCCTCCTCGCGCCCCTACATCGCCGGGTCGACCAACAACTCGCTCTGGCAACTGGCGATCGGCTACAACGGGCTCGGCCGCATCTTCGGCGGCGACGGGAACCGCGGCGGTGGGGGCGGTGGTGGCGGTTTCGGGGGCGGCTCGATGTTCGGGGGCGCGCCCGGCTTCGGCCGCATGTTCGGCTCGTCCTTCGGACTCGAGATCTCCTGGCTGCTGCCGGCCGCGTTGGTCGCGCTGGTCGCGCTGGTCGGCTTGCTCGCGCTGGCCGCGCGGCAATTTCCCGTACGCGCATCCGCCCTCATCTGGGGCGCCTGGACCCTGGTGACCGCGCTGACGTTCAGCTTCATGAGCGGCACCGTCCACCCGTACTATTCGATCGCCCTGGCCCCCGGGATCGCCGCCCTGGTCGCGATCGGCCTCCGCGTCCTGTGGGATCTGCGCGCCGGCGTGGCGGCCCGCGCCTTCCTGGCCGCGATGGTGCTGGCGACCGGCGTCTGGGACTTCGTGCTGCTCGGCCGGGTGTCGTGGGCGCCGAGCCTGCGCTGGGTGATCCTGGTCGCCGGCATCCTGGTCGCCGGGGTGCTGCTGGTGCCGCCGGCCCGCGTGGGCCGGGCCGCGCTGGCGGTCGCCGCGGCCGGGGTGTTGCCGCTCGGCCTGGGGAGCGCGGCCTGGGGAGTGACAACGGCCGGCACCGCCCACACGGGCTCGACGCCGACGGCCGGCCCGGCCGGGGTGTCGACGGGCGGATTCGGAGGCGGTGCCGGGGGCGGCTTCCCGGGCGGAGGACGCTTCCGCGGCAGCGGCAACGGCTCGAACGGTGGAGACTTCCCCGGCGGCGGGCCGAACGGCGCCGGCTTCCCGGGCGGCTCGGCCGCGGGCAGCGGCTCGGCTGACGGCAACGGTTCGGTCGCCGGCAACGGCTCGGCTGACGGGAACGGCTCGGCCGCGGGCGGCGGCTCGGCCGCCGGCAACGGCGCCGGTGGCGACGGGAGCGGCTCGGGCAACGGCGATGCGGCCGGCGGCGCCGGCTTGGGGAGCGCGAGCGGTGGCACTGGCTCGGCCGACGCCGGGACTGGCAGTCCTGCGGGTGGGGACGGCGTGCGCGCGTACGGAAATGGGCGCTCGGGGAATGGCAGCCAGCGCAACCGACGCGGGGGTTTCGGCGGCGGCCAGGCCGATGCCGCGGTGGTGACGCTGCTGAAGAGCGCCGGTGACGTGCGGTGGGCGGCGGCGACGAACGGCTCGATGGAAGCCGCTCCGTTGCAGCTGGCCAGTGGTGAGTCGGTCATGGCGATCGGCGGGTTCACCGGCAGTGACCCGTCGCCGACGCTCGCGCAGTTCCAGAAGTATGTGGCCGACGGCGACGTCCGCTACTACCTCAGTGGCGGACGGGGCTCGGGGAACCAGATCGAGCAGTGGGTGGCCGCCAACTTCGCGGCGACCACGGTTGGTGGCAGCACGGTCTATGACCTGACCAGACGTCAGTAGGGGCCGGCGGCCGAGACTATCGCGAGGAAGCGGGCGGCGGCCGGCGCCAGCGTGCGGTCGGCCCGCCAGGTCAGGCCGATCACCCGGGAGGCGCCCGGGTTGGCCAGGGGGACACCGACCGTGCCGGAGGCGCCGGCGAACTGCTCCGGCACCACGGCTACGCCCAGGCCGGCGCCGACCAGCCCTTCGATGGTGGCCAGGTCGCCGATCTCGAAGGCGATCCGGGGCGCGACGCGGGCCTCGGCGAACAGTCCGTCGAGGTGCTCGCGAAACCCGAACCCGGGCGGGATGCTGACGAAGTCCTCGCCCTCGAGGTCGGCCAGCCGCAGCCGCCGGCGGCCCGCGAAACGGTGCCCGGCCGGGACGACCACGACCAGCCGCTGCTCCTGCAGCGCCCGCCAGCCGTGGGGCGCGGCCGGCCGGCCCGAGACGATGGCCAGCTCGGCGACGCCGGTCGCCAGGTGGGGCATGATCTCGTGGCCCGGTTCCTGGCGCAGCTCGACCCGCAGAAGCGGGGCCGACGCCCGCACGTCGCGCAGCAGCCGGGGCACCAGCGAGGTCGACATCGAGTCGAGGAAGGCGAGCCGGACGGTCCCGGCGTCCGGGTCGAGCAGGCCGCCGAGGTCGCGGCGCAGACGGTCGTACCGTTCGACCAGGTCGCGGGCGGCGTCCAGGGTCACCGAGCCGAGCGGGTTGGGGTGCGCGCCGCGGGCGTCCCGCTCGAACAGCCGGGCGCCGAGCTCGGCCTCGACCCGGGACAGCAGGCGGGACAGGTTCGGCTGGCTGATGCCGAGCGCGGCGGCGGCCGACGTGACGTGTTCATGCTCACCGAGCGCCAGCAATCCGCGGAGGTCCTCGATCTGCATATCGAGGCATCATACGAGAACGGCATGACCTGCTGACGCTCCATGCATTGGACGTATAGACCCAGGTAGGTCGAGGGTTGAACGATGACCTACCAAGCCGGGGAGCCCGGCTACCGCCGGATCAGCCTGGCCCTGTTCGCGGCGGGCGTGGCCACCTTCGCCTCGCTCTACAGCACCCAGGCGGTCCTGCCCGAGCTCAGCGCGGCCTTCCACGTCTCGCCGGCCGCCAGCGCCTGGTCGCTCTCGCTCGCAACGATCGGCCTCGGCGTCGCCCTGCTGGTCACCGGCCCGCTGTCCGAGCGCATCGGCCGCACCCGGCTCATCCACCTCTCGCTCGTCCTCTCCGGCCTGCTCGGCCTGGCCTGCGCGGCCGCGCCGAGCTGGCCCGTCCTCCTGACGCTGCGGCTGCTTCAAGGCATCGCGCTGGCCGGGCTGCCGGCGGTCGCGACCGCCTATCTGCGGGAAGAACTTCACCCCGGTACGCACGCCCGCGCGGCCGGCCTCTACATCGGCGGCACCGCGCTCGGTGGCATGGCCGGGCGACTGACCTCGGGGCCGATCGCCGAGGCGTACGGCTGGCGGCCGGCCCTCGCCGCCGTGGCCGTTATCGGTCTCGTTTGTGCCGGCATCGCCGGGGTCACGCTGCCGGCGTCGCGGCACTTCGTCGCCCGCCGCACCTCCGCCCTCAGCGCGCGGGCGATCACCGACCCGGCGCTGCTCGCCCTCTACGGCATCGGCGCGTGCGCGATGGGCGCCTTCATCGCGGTCTTCAACGCGCTCGGATTCCGGCTGACCGCCGCTCCTTTCGCGCTCGGCGCCGGTGCGGCCAGCTCGGTCTTCCTGGTCTATCCGATCGGCTCGCTCAGCTCGGCGGTGTCCGGGCGGCTGGCCGACCGGTTCGGCCGGCGCGCGGTCATGCCGGCCGGCGCGGTGCTGACCGGGGCCGGCCTCCTGCTGACCCTTTCCGGACATCTGCCGGTGGTGGTGCTCGGGCTCGCGGTGCTGACCGCCGGGTTCTTCTGCCTGCACGGCGTGGCCAGCGGCTGGGTGCCGGTGCGCGCCCACGCCGGCGGGGTCGCGGCGGGCCAGGCCGCCTCGCTCTACCTGGTCGCCTACTACGCCGGGTCGTCGATCGCGGGCAGCCTGGCCGGGACCGCGTGGTCGGCCGGCGGCTGGGACGGTGTGGTGCTGCTGTCGGCGCTTCTGATCGCCGCGGCGGGGGCCCTCGCGCTGCGGCTGAGGAAGGTGCCGGCGATCGCTTGAGCCCTGCTTGTTTCTCTGTGGTCAGGAACGGGCCCGCACGAACGGCAGGCGGTCGAAAATGAATCGACTGTGGATGATTCTGCCGTCGCGAACGGTCACATACTCGGCCGCGGGAGCGCTCGCCACCAGGCGGGTCTCGGTGTCGTAGGCGACCAGGGCGTGTTCGTCGTCGCCGTAACCGCCGAACAGTTCGGCCCGCACCAGCATGCTGACGAACGGGGCCATGAATTCGCGGTACGCCGCCGCGCCCTCGAGCCGCCCGGCCGGCGCCTCGCAGACGATGCCGTCGGCGACGAACGTCATCGCCTTGTCGAGGTCGTGCCCGGTCCACGCCGCGTAGTAGTCCAGCGCCACCCGCAGTGCCTGGTCGCTCATCATGGTTCCTCTCGTGTCGTTTACCGGTACTGACACCGCTCGGCCCGGGAACGGAACGGTGCCAGGATGACCGGGTGGAGGAATTCGGGGACCGGATCGAGCCCTACCGGGCTGAGCTGCGCGTGCACTGCTACCGGATGCTCGGGTCGCTGACCGAGGCCGAGGACGTGCTGCAGGAGACGATGATCGCGGCGTGGCGGGGGCGGGACGGGTTCGAGGAACGGTCCTCGTTGCGTACCTGGCTCTATCGGATCGCGACCAATCAATGCCTCAACGCGCGGCGGGCGGCTTCCCGGCGCGTACCGGAAACGCCCAGGCCGCCCTTCACCCCGCCGCCGCCGAGCCGCCTGGCCGAAGTGACCTGGTTGGAGCCGTTCCCGGACACCCTGCTGGAGGCCGTGCCCGATCGGGCGCCCGGGCCGGAGGCCCGGTACGGCATGCGGGAGGCGATCGAGCTGGCGTTCGTCGTCGGACTGCAGCAGTTGCCGCCCCGGCAAACCGCGGTGCTGATCCTGAAGGACGTGCTCGGCTATTCGACCGGGGAGGTCGCGTCGCTGCTCGACACGACGGCGACCGCGGTGAAGGGTGCGCTGCAGCGGGCGCGGGCCACGCTCGGTGAGCCGCGTCCGGTTACCCCGCCCTCCTCGGACGAGCGGGCGCTCACGCGGCGTTTCGCGGACGCTTTCGAGGTGCGTGACATCGACGCGCTGGTCTCGCTGCTGACCGACGACGCGTGGCTGGCGATGCCGCCGGCGCCGCACGAATATCACGGGATTCCGGCGGTCCTGGAGTTTCTCGAGGTGAGCGGGGCGTGGCGGGGGGAGCGTGCGATGCGTCTGGAACCGGTCCGGGTCAATCGGCAATATGCGTTTGCCAGCTATCTCGACGGGGCGCGGGCCGGGTTGATGGTGCTGACTCTGCGGGGCGGGCGGATCGCCGGGATGACGCGATTCCTGTACGGCCTGGACCCCGCTTTCGCCAGGGCTTCCGGCTCGGTGGCCGGTGCTCCGGTGGCCCGGGCTTCCGGCTTCGTGGAGGAATAGGCAAGAGGCCGCGACGATCGGTCTACCTGGGCGGACGCGCCGGATGGAGATTGGAGATGTCCCTCCCACCTCGATCTCGGGAGCAATCAGATGCCGCTCGACCACTACGAGACCCTCGGCCGTTCCGGGCTGCGGGTCAGCCCGCTCTCCCTCGGCGCGATGACCTTCGGCGAGGACCCGCCCGGCGCCGGTTGCAGCGTCGAGGAGTCGGAGAAGATTCTCACCGGCTACCTGGAGCGCGGCGGCAACTTCATCGACACGGCCAACTTCTATACCAACGGCCATTCCGAGGCGATTCTCGGCGACTATTTCCACGCCCGCCCCGGAAGCCGCTCGCACGTCGTGCTGGCATCGAAGTTCTTCTTCAACATGTTCCCGGGCGACCCGAACGGCGGCGGCGCCGGGCGGGGGACCATCGCGGCCCAGCTGAACGAGACGCTGCGGCGGCTGCGCACCGACTATCTGGACCTGTATTGGATGCACAACTGGGACCGGAACACCCCGATCGAGGAGACCATGCGGGCCCTCGACGACCTGGTGCGGGCCGGGAAGATCCGCTACATCGGCTTCTCCAACACGCCGGCGTGGGTGACCGCCCAGGCCCAGACGATGGCGCTGCTGCGGGGCTGGACGCCGCTGGTCGCCCTGCAGGTGGAATATTCGCTGCTCGCCCGGACGGTCGAGGGCGAGTTGGCGCCGTTCGCCCGCGACCAGGGCATCTCACTGACCCCGTGGAGCCCGCTCAAGAACGGCTTCCTGTCCGGCAAGTACCGCCGCGACCTGGTCGTCACCGACTCGGCGCGCACGGCCCACGTCGGCGGCCCGTCGGACGCCGACTACGAGGTGATCGAAACCGTGGCGTCGATCGCGTCGGAACACGAGGTGTCGTCGTCGGCGGTCGCCCTGGCCTGGCTGCGGGCCCGTCCGGGCAGCGTGATCCCGATCGTGGGCGCGCGCCGGTTGGACCATCTGCTGGACAATCTGACCGCCCTCGAGGTGACGCTGACATCAGACCAGATCGCTCGGCTCGATGCCGTGTCGGCGCCCGACCTCGACTACCCGGCGCCGATGCACGGTCCGGCCCGGGCGATGCTGCAGTTCGCCGGCACCACGGTCGACGGCGAGTCGTCGGGGGTCTATCCGCCGTTGCTGGAGAGCGACGTGCGCTACTGACCGGCCGGCCTGGCACGCCCGGCCGGCCTGGCACGCCCGGCCGGCCTGGTCGGGCCGCCGCCGGGCCGCCAGGCGGTCAGCTTCTTTTCCGTACGCCTGCAGCCGCCCGCTGTGTGGGGAGCTCGGCGACCGCGCCAAGCCGGCGTCTCTAGCGGACGTCGACCGTGACGCTCCAGCCCTGCATGGCGAAGCAGGTCGGCGCGTTGCTGCTCGCCGGGCAGGCCGCGCGGGCGGACGACAGCGTCGCCTCGCCGCGATGGACGGCGTAGTAGTGCCCGGCCGTGACCCCGCGCGGGGTCATCGTGCCGACCACGCGGGCCTGCAGGGCGCGGCCGTTCTCGGCGATCGGCCGCCACCAGGTGGACGGATCGGCGTCGCGGCCCTTCACCTTGAGCTGGACCATGACGTGCTCGCCTCGCGGCACGCGGATGTGGCGGCCGTTGTCGGCCACGGTCAACGTGATCATCTTGGGGGAGGCCGCTTGCGCCGGGGCGGCTCCGAGTGCGGTCACAGCCGCCGCGGTGAGGGCCAGGGCCATGGTTCGCTTCATCGTCAACCTCCGGAAATGCCGTATTTGTCGGACATTCCAGGTTACGCCGCCGTCAGCTGGCCCACCGCGCATCCGCTCCGCGCGGCGTGCACAAGGTCGACTCTTTCAGGTGATCCAGCGCCCGGTGCACCTCGGCCGGGACGTCGACATGAGCGATGAAGCCCCGGCCGGCCGGGCCGTAGCCGTCGGCGTCGTCGGTCAGCCGGGGCACCTCGCCCATCAGCAACGACACGTAGCGGTCGAGCGACCACATGCCGGCCGGCGGGTCCTCGAAGTCCAGCGTGCCGGTGACAAAGGTCTGATGCGCCGCCTCGGTTTTCGGTCTTGTCTCGCCGAGGGCCCGGCGCAATGCGTCGGTGGTGTGGCCCTGATGCCGTCCGCGAGCGCTACCAGGTCCATTTCTGCAGGGCGTTGCCATTGCACGTGGTGAGGATAATCGTCGCCCACTTGGCGGACGACGAGGCGGCGAGACACAGCGTCGTCTTGGCGCGCGGCCGGATCGTGCCGTCGGTGCCGAACTGCCACGTCTGGGCCGCCGTGCCGTTGCAGTAGTGCTCCCAGATCTTCTGGCCGGACACGAAATTCTGCGACGGCACGTCGAGGCAGTTGCCGAGCACCCGCAGCGAATAGTCGTTCGGCAGACGGGTCAGGTCCTGGGCCTTCGTGCCGTTGCAGTCGTACCCCTGCAGATAGGTGCGCACCGCGAGCGACGAGTTGGGCACGTCGATGCAGCGGCCGGTGCTGTTCTTGACCGGACTCATCAGCGGCTTCGGGTTCGACCCGACCTGAACCATTTTCGCGACCGAGGGCACGCCGTCCTTGTCGACGAGGAACAGCATGTAATAGCCGGGCGGAGCCACGCCGCCGGTCGGCGGACCGGTGACGGTCAGGGTCGTTCCCGAGGCCGAGAACCGCAGCGGGACATAGCGCTGCCCCTGGTCGACCGCGTGCGTCGCGTCGCCGAGTCCGACCAGGGCGACCTTGGCGATGTTCGCCGCCTGGCTCGAGGTGACGGTGAACGCGGTATTGACGCCGACCGTTGCCGGTGCGGCCGAGATGACCGGCCGGTCCGCCTTCTTGAGCAGGTAGGGCGGGGTGAAGTATTCGACGTTCTTCTCGAGATATCCGTCGGTCACGCAGATGCCGCAGACCCCGCCGCCACCGGTCATGACCCGCCCGTCCGGCAGCAGGACGGCCGCGGAATGGTATTGCCGGATGCGGCTCGCGCTCGCCAGCACGGTCCATTGGCCGGTGGCCGGATCCCACCGTTCGGCCGCGGTGGCGGCGTGGTCCAGGTCGACCAGCCCCGAGGTGGCCGCGCTGGTCAGGCCGCCGGTCGCCAGCACCGAGCCGTCGGCCAGCAGGGTCGAGCTGAATTGGCGCCGCCCGATCGACAACGAGCCGGTCGCGGCGAAAGTCGGCGCCGTGGAGGCGGTGCTCGTCATCACGACCGCGGTGCGGGTCGGAACGTGGCCCACCCCGTTCTCGGTCAGATTGCCGCCGCCCACGACGATCGTCTTGCCGATGTCGTAGGTCGCGAAACCGCCGTAGTCGCGGGTCATGGCGTCCCGCGTAGCGGTCGCGGTGATGACGCCGGTGCCCGAGGTCGTGATGGTGTAGGCGGTCGCATAGGGCCCGAAGAAAGCGAGCTGGGTGTCCGGCCGCGACCCCATGAACGGATAGAGCCGGGCGTTGTATTTGGTGAACTGGGTGAGCTCGCGAATGGCGCCGTTGTTCTGATAGACCTCGGCGATCGACGGGCCACCGCCGACGATGACCTCCTCGCCGTTCGCGGTTTCCGCGACCGACGGATACCACCGGGCACCGGCCATGTCGGCGCCGCGGCTCCACGTCTCGGTCTGCCAGTTGAAGATGTGCGTCTGCACGGTGCCGTTCAGCTGCTGGTCGGCGTTTCCGCCCGCGACCAGGATGTTGCCGTTCGCCAGGTGCGCGAAGCCGGCGCAGAAGATGTTGGAGCCCTGCACGTCGACCCGCTTGTAGGTGTTGTCGGCCGGATTCCAGACCATCGCCCGGGTGAACGTCTGGTCGGGATAGGACTCGGCCGCGTTGTCACCGACCGAATCCCAGATCAGCACCTTGCCGTCCGGCAGCATCGCCTGGAACACCGGAACGACCGGCGTGTCGACAACCGGACTCCACTGCCCGGTCTGCGCCGGATCGGCGTCCGTGAGGGCCGCCTTGGTCTTACGGGCCGTTCCGGGGCGGAGCCCGGTCCGGCGCTGAATCCGCGCCGCATTCGTGGCCGTCTGCTTCTCGATGACACTGATCGGCGTTCCCGCCAGATCGAGCGCCATATGTTCGTGCTCCTCATCCCCCGGCTGAGCCGAATCCGCCAGCTGAGCCGAGGCGCCCTGATGGGCCGCTTCGACCGGACGGGCCGCTTCGACCGGACGGGCCACCGGAGAGATCGGCAGAACCAGCGCGGAGAGCAATCCACAAGCGAGAAGACCACGGCGCGTGCGCATGCAGGTCAATGTATGCCCGCTTGTCGAGCCTGCATATCGGACGTTTGAGGGGGAATGGAGGACCGTCGGTCAGGCCGGCGAACCATCGGAACGACGAAGCCCGACGTGGTCCGGGCGGACATTTTTCGGTCCTTCCAGCGCGACGAGCAGCTTATAGCGGCCGGCCCGACGGCGGACGTCCGAAGATCAAGCGGGCGTGGCCGGAGAGCGGCGGGTTCCCGCCCGGCGTCGTCTTCGCGAGCCGACTGCTCCACTGAGGTCCCGTTGCCCCGTTGACTCGTGCCTACTAGTCGGGCACACTGCTTCTGTGGCCGACGGCGAAGCGAAAACGGCGCAGCGAAAAACGGTGCAACGAAAAACGGTGCAACGAAAAACGGTGCAGCCAGGGTGGCGACCCGGGCTGCACCGGCTATCTCAATCAGTCAAGTGCTCGCAGGCACGCTTCAACGATCAGGCGCTTGATCCAGGCCATGTTCTCCAGTGCGACATGGATCGGCTCGGCGCCAATGGTATGCGCCAGCAGTGCTGATGCGTGGCTGACGGCAGACGGGAAGACTGCCGCCAGCAGGGTTGCGGTTTCTGACACCGCTCGTTCCTCCATCTACTAGCTGTGGCTCCTGTTTGGCCACGGGAGCACTCTGGCGTGTCCGGAGGTCGGATACCAGGCCGAGAATGTATCGATCTGCTTAGTTTGGTCTTAAAAACGGCGATAAATGAGACCGTTTCGGCTTACCCCGACCGGGTGATCAGGAATCGTAGGCGTACCGTGACGCCGAGTGATCTCGCCGGTGGTTGGTGCCTTTTGGCATATAGCTCGCTCGATGCGTGGGCCTGCGCCGGCCGCCGTTACGATGGCCGTGCCTGGCTACTGGGGGGAGCGGGCATGTTCGATGAAGTGGTGCCGGCCATCGCGTCGGCTCTGTCGGCGCAAGGGTCGGAGCTGATCGTCGCCGGCGGCAAGACTCTTCTGAAGTCGGTCTGTGACGTGATCCGGGCGCGGTTCGGCACCGGCACGCCCGAGGCCGCAAGCCTCGACGCCGCGCTGCGCCACCCGGGCGAGCCGGCGGCCGTCAACGCGCTCGCGGAAGCGCTGTCCCGGGTCATGGCGAGCGATCCGCGGTTCGCGCGGCAGACCCTCGAAGCGTGGCAGTCGGTCAGTGCGAGCGGCGATGGCGTGGTCAACCACTTCAGTGGGCAGGCCTCGCAGGTCGTTCAGGCCAAGACCATAAGGGGCGGGATCCGGTTTTGAGCCGGAACGAGGTTTCCGGCTCTGTGGCCGGGCCGAGCATTCAGGCCGGGCACATCTATGGCGGCGTGCACGTTCACAGCGCTGAGGCGGCGCCGGTCGTTCCGCACCAACTGCCCGGCCCGGTTCCGCATTTCGCCGGGCGGCGGGCCGAGCTGGAGGCGTTTCAAGCGGCCGGATCGGTGATTGTCCTCAGTGGCGCGGGCGGCACCGGCAAGACGGCCCTGGCGCGGCAGTGGGCTCACCAGAGAGCGGGCGCCTTCGAACACGGGCAACTTTTCCTGAGCCTCAACGGTTTCGGGCCGGGGCCACCACTACATCCGGCCGAGGCGTTGCGCTCGTTCCTCCGGGCGCTGGGCGTACCGCCGGACGGCCTGCCGGTCAGCCTGGCCGATCTCGCGGCGCTCTACCGTTCCCGCACCGCCGGCCGTTCGATTCTCGTCGTTCTCGACGACGCCTATTCGGCCGCCCAGGCGCGTGTTCTCCTGCCGGCCGGTGCGACCGGCACCGCCGTCATCACGAGCCGCAGCCGTCTGTCCGCGCTGATCGCCGACGGCGCCACCATCATCGAGCTCACGCCATTGAACACCGACGATTCGGTTGCGCTCTTGACGAGCGCTCTCGGCCGTACGCGGGTGGAGCGTGAGCAGAAGCACGCCGCCCGTCTCGCCGATCTGTGTGCCGGATTGCCGCTCGCCCTTTCCGTGGCCGCCGCTCGCCTGTCGACGCGGCCCAAGCTGACGATCGCCGGTGTGGTGGCCGCGCTGGCCGACGAGACCGAGCGGCTGATCCGGCTGGCGACGCCGGACGAGGAGGTATCGGTGCGAGGTTCGTTCGAGCTTTCCTATCAGGCCCTCGAGACGCCCGCGGCGGTCCTGTACCGCAGGCTGGCCCAGCATCCCGGCCCGGATTTCGGCCTCGGGCCGGTCGCGGCGCTCACCGCCGATGCCGTACGCCTCGTCGACGTGCTGCTCGAGGTCAATCTGCTCGAGGAGATCGCCGAGGGCCGGTTCAGATATCACCAGCTCGTCCGGCTCCACGCGCTGCAGAAGGCCGACGAGGCCGGCGACGACGTGGTGCTCGCGATCGCCGAGTGGTATCTCGCGGCGGCGAGCGCGGCCGACACGGTGGTCACACCTTATCGGCGCCGACTCGGATACGAATTTCGTACGGTGCCCGCGGCGGTGCCGGTGTTCGACGACCGCGGGGCGGCGCTGGTTTGGCTGGACCACGAGCGTACGAACCTCGCCGCCGCCGGACAGGCGGCGCTGGACCGCCGATGGGCCGCATTGGCCTGGCAGCTGTCCGATGTGGTCTGGCCTTTGCAGCTCTACCGCAAGAGCGTCGATCGCCGCGATTTTGACCAACGCGGGCTGGCCGCCGCGCGGATGTGGGGTGACCCTCGTGCCGAGGCCCGCATGCTCAAGCAGCTCGGGCGCACGTCGAGCACGCTCGGCGAGCACGATGAGGCCGAGCGGCTCCTGACCGAGGCGGTGATGTTGTTCCGCCGGGCGGGTGAGGTCGAGGAGGGGACCGAGGCGGAGGGGCTGCTGGCCCTGGCCTACCGGGATGCCGGTCGCCTTCAGGCGGCGTCGGATCTCCTGCGGAGGGTTCTGGCCGAGTCTCGCGCGCGGGGAAGGGACCGCGACATCGGGCTCACCTTGATCAACCTCGGTGACCTGTCGTCCCGGCTGGGCCGGCCGGCCGAGGCGATCGAGTTCCTGCGCGAGGCCGGCGGCCGGCTGGAGCGGTCGGCCGCGGCCGATCCGTACAACCCGGTGCGGGTCAAGGCCGGGCTGGCCCGTGCCTACCTCGCGGCGGGCGATCTGCCGGCCGCCGACCGGGCCGCGGCCGAGGCACTCGACGGCATGCGACGGCTCGGCACCCCGGTCGGCGAGGCGGAGGCGATGGAGCTGGCCGGGGTGATCGCCACCCGGCGGGGCGACGTCACCCTCGGCCGGAGTCACCTACGGCAGGCGCTGGCGATCTTCGAGGCCCATGGTTCGCCCCGGGCGGCCGCCCTGCGGGAAGGGCTCGCGGATCGTGACGACGGAACCGTCCCGGAAGCCGGCGGTCACACCCCCGAACTCACCGGCAACCAGGACTAGGCTCGCGCCCGGATATCGGGCCAGCATCTCGGCGCAGCGGTCGGCTGGTGGCCGTCCGTCCGAGCCCACGACGAGCACGTCGGCGAGCGCCCAGGCAAGTGGCTCGCTCATGAGGCGACCCTCGGGGCCGGCGCGGCGGCCCAGCTGCCTCGCCGCTCGGGCAGTCCGAGGAGCCGATAGATCGCGCGCCGCAGCAGACGAGCCGACTTTCCCGGCCGGGAGGTGATCGCGGCCGCCACCCGCCGATGGTCGACCGGGGTCGCCGCCGACAGCTGGGGACCCAGTGGCCGGGTCACGTCGAGCCGGGCGGCGGTGTCGAGGACGATCGACTGCGGCGAACCGTCCGCCGCCTGGCCGTCGCCGCGGGTCTGGAAGCAGAGCACGGGCAGGCCGACGGCCGCACCGTACGCGGTGACGGACCCGCGGTCGCCGATCAGGTGGTCGGCCGCCGCGATGTAGGGCCGCCAGTCCTCGGCCGGGTCGGCCAGGATCAGGCCGGCGTCGAGGCACGGCCGCAGCCACGCCCCGACCTGCCGGGACCCGTGGGCGCCGAGGATCGCCGGATGCAGCAACAGCGCCGCGCGCAGACCCGAGAGCTGGGCCATCAGCGTCCGCAGCAGTTGCGGTGCCCCGCCGAAGAGCCCGTCTTTTCCCCAGGTGGAGCTCACCACGACCAGCCGCTGGTGATCGGTGATCCCCAGCGCGCGCCGGTAGGCGGGCCGCATGGCGAGGCTGTCGGTCAGCCGGTCGAAGCAGGGGTCACCGGCCACCGTGGCGACCGGGAGCGCGTCCGGGCACTGCCGGGCGAGCACGTCGCGTTCGTGCTCGTGCGAGAGCATGAGTGCCGACGCGATCACCCGGCCGTCGCGGATCAGTCGTGGCGAGTCCAGTCCGTACACGGTCGGTGGGTGGCTGCCGAACACCCGGGCGTGCCCGGCGCCGTGCGCGACCAGCATCACCGGCGCGTGCAGTTCGTTCAGGCCGCCGTGGGCCGCCGCGATCGCCAGGTCGAACGATTCGTGGATCGCCTGCTGCCACGGGATGACGAGTGCGCCCAGCCGCTGCAGATAACCGGTCAGGCCCGCGTTGAAGACGTCCGGCGCGACCGTGAAAACGGTCTGGACGCGGTCGTCCGACTCGATCAGATCAACGATGTCCAGAAGGCGCTGACAGCTCACCATCGTGTGGGCCGCGATCAATATCGTCCGGCAGTCGGGCCGGGATATCCATCGCTTCGAGTCGATGCCAATCGGCGCCGCCACCCAGTCGAGATCAACCATCCGATCCACCCCCATGTCGACGATTCGGATGCCGTCACGATGGCTCCGGCGCCTTGTCGGGGACGTTGCAGGAACCTTGCCGAACTGATGCACGTGAGCTGGCGATGGCGTGCCGGATATCGCGCAGTGCGGTGAGGGCACCGGTTATTTTGCCCGTGTCGAACACAATGAGTAGCGGCCTTGTTACGCGTTGATGGGGGCGCACGTGGAATTCGGCATCCTGGGTTCGACCCAACTGATCGACAACGGAAGATCTGTACCGCTCGGGCCGGCGAAGCAGCGCGGCATGCTCTCGATTTTGTTACACAGGGTCGGGGAACCGGTCCGGGCGGACGCGCTTATCGACCTTCTGTGGCATCCACGGGGAACCGCGGATCATCGGCCGACGCTCTATTCGATCGCCAGCCGGTTGCGCGCCGTGCTGGCCCAGGCCGGACTGGACCGGGCACTCGTGCGGGTGCCGGGGATCGGGGCGTACCGCCTCGACGTCGACCCGGGCATCGTGGACCTGCACCGGTTCCGCACGCGGCTGGCGGTGGCGCGGGCCACCGCCGGCCGGGGCGACCGGCGGGAAGCCGCCGAAATCCTCGTTCCGGCCCTTCTGCTCTGGCGGGGTGAGCCGCTGGCCGAACTTCGCGGGCCGCGCGCCGAACAGGTTCGCACCTCACTCAACCAGCATCTGCTCGACGCCCACCGGCTGCTCGCCGAGTGCCGGCTGGCTTGTGGACACCACCATTCCGTGCTGGCCCAGCTCGAGAGCCTGGTGCTGGTCCACGACCTGGACGAGGGGCTCGCCCGGTGCTGGGCCGGCGCCTTGCGCGCGGTCGGCCGCGGCGACGAGGCCCGGCGATTCGTGGCCGCCTTCCAGCGCCGGTTCCGCAAAGAGATGCACACCGAGCCGGACATCGACGAAAGCCCGGTGCGGGTTCCCCCGCGGAGAATTCCCCGCCAGTTGCCGCCGGACATCGGCGACTTCACCGGCCGGGAATCTCTTCTCGCCGAGTTGAGCGGCAACAACGTCGTCGTCATCACCGGAATGCCGGGCGTCGGCAAGACCACGCTGGCCGTGCACTGGGCCCACTGTCAGCGGAATCAGTATCCCGATGGTCAGCTCTATCTCGACGCGGCGGCCTACGGCCACGCCGCGCCGATCGATCCGGAGGACGTGCTCGATCGATTCCTGCGTGCCCTCGGCGTCCCGTCCGGTCAATTACCGGTCACACCGGAACAACGCCGGGACCGGTACGAGGAACTCGTCGGCGACCGCCGGATTCTGGTCGTCCTGGACAATGTGCGGGACTCGGCTCAGGTCCGGCCCCTGATCCCGAGGTCGATGAAGTGCCTGACCATCATCACGAGCCGGGTCCGGCTGAGTGCGCTCACGATCCGGGACGGCGTACGCACCGTCGTCGCCGCCCCACTGCCGCAGGACGAGTCCCGGGCACTGCTGGCCCGCATCGTCGGGGAACGGGCGGCGACCGACGGCGCCGGCCTGGCGGCGTTGGCGCGGCTGTCCGGCGGCCTGCCCCTCGCTGTCCGGGTCATCGGCGAGCGGGTGGCCGAGCGTCCCCTCGCGAGCCTGGGCGATCTCGTCGACGAGCTGCGGCACCGCCTGCTCGACGCGACCGACGGCGACGACCAGGCGGCCAGCCTCAACGCCTTCTTCGACTGGTCCTATCACGCGCTCGACCCGGACGTGGCCCACCTGTTCCGCCGCATCTCCCTGCACCCCGGCAGCAGCATCAGCCCGGAGGCCGCCGCGGCGATCGCGGGCGATCCGCTGGCGGAGGTCGAGGGGCGGCTCAACGTCCTGGCCAAGGCACACATGATCAACCACGACACCGCCCGCCGGTACCGGTTCCACGGTCTTCTGCACCGCTACGCGTCCCGGCAGGCCGCGGCCCAGGACGACCCGGCCGACACCGCGAGAGACCAGCGACGACTGCTCAACTTCTATCTGCTGTCGGCGGCCAACGCGATGGCGGTGATCGCCCCCGAGTGGCCGCCGATGCCCGATCTGCCGGACGATCCGAGCGTCCGGCCGATCACCTTCGCGATCGACACCGAGGCCATGAAGTGGTGCGACACCGAGCGGGACAACCTCGGCGTCCTCAGCCTCTGGGCCGACCGGAACGGCCATCACCGGTACGGCTGGCAGATCCCCGGCGTCCTGCACGAGATGTTCGAGCGCCACGGGAGCCCGGCCGACCTCCTCCGGCTCAATCAGCAGGCGCTCGAGGCGGCCCGCAACGACGGCCACGAGAAGGGCCAGATCGGGACGCTGGTCAATCTCGGTACGACGTACTTCACCCTGCACGACTACGACCGCGCCATCGCCGCGTTCATCGCCGCCCAGGAGTTCGCCTCGGCGACCGGGCACATCGAGGAGGAGGGCATCTGCCTGCAGAACCTCGCGGCCACCTATGTCAGCCTGGGCCAGGTCACCCGCGCCATCGAGATCTACGGCGACGCGCTGGCCATCTGCCGGAAGATCGGCAACCCGGTCGACGAGGCGGTCATCCTGCACTGGCTCGGCGAGGCGTACCTGCGCCTGGGGCACTATCAGGGATCGGCCGACAGCTTCCACCAGGCCCTCGCCATCCGGCAGCGGCTCGGCGCGAAGCGCGGCACGGGCCAGACCCACAGCGGCCTCGGCACTCTATATCTGGCGGCGGGCCGGCCCCAGCTCGCGCTCCGGCACTGCGAGGCCGCGCTGGCCATCCACGTGCACGCCCACGACGAGAAAGCCGAGTGCGACACCCTGATCACCCTGGTCGCCGTCCAGAGCGGCCTCGGAGCGCACCCGGACGCCATCCGGAACGGGCGGCGTGCCGTCCTGCTGAGCGAGCGCATCGGCGACCTGTACCGGCAGGTCGAGGCCCTGACCGCGACCGGCGACGCGCTGCTGAGGGCCGGCGACCGGGTCGGGGCCGAGCACCAGATCCGGGCGGCCGCGCGCACACTGGACGGCCTCTCCGGCGTCGACGTGTCACCGCTGCGGAACCGGCTGACCGCGGTCGAGCGCGGGATCCGCCCGGCCGGCCCCGAATCACGCGCCAGCTAGGCCGCGTTTGACAGGTCGGTTCAGAGCCATTCGTTGATGGCGGCGACGGCTTGGGAGCGGACGGCGCCGCGGTTTGCGTTTGAGGCGGTTGATGCCGTACTCGACGGCGTGGTGCTGAGTCTTGGTAGTCAATCCGTCTCCGCGATCGGCCGAGCGCGTGGTCAGCGGGTTCGTCATGGATCCCGCCGGGCGATTCTGAGGTGCCTTCTTGTCGATTTCGGCGGACCACCCTGCACCGGCGCAGCAGGCGGCAGCGGCTCCGGCCGGGCCCATTGTGCGCCGGTGAGGTCGTGCCGCCTCGTCACCGCGCCCGGTCGGGAACGGCCTCGCCGCGTAGGCAGGCCCCAATCGGATGTTCGCGCGCGGGTTCAGCGGGCTGAGCCGTATCTCCAATAGGCGCCTTGCCCACGGGCGCAATTGGTGATCGGGTCCGCGATTTCTCTTGTTCGATGGCCGATTCCCGGGCGACTCCCTCCTGCGGCAAGATCAATTATCGCCGGTACGATGCGTCGTCATCCAGCGGAAGATGATCATAGAAGGGTCGCCGCCATGCGGAGCGGACTCACCGAACCGGACGCGGGCCAGCGCGGTACCTACGGAATGAACGACCTGCGAGAAGATCTCGGGTTCGTGAGTCGCGCCAGGATCTCCGTCGAGACGGAAATGATCGGGAACCTCGAATGGTCGCATGACGGCGCGTTTCTGGCCGTGGCGTGCCGAGGATCGTCGGATCGGCGCCTGGCGTTCTTCGCCGTCGACGGCGAGGGCGGGATGGTCGTGGACAGTGCGGGCCTTTCGGAACCGCTGAACTCCGATACTCCGTTGGTGTTCGCATGGTCGCCGATCGACGCGACGTTGCTTTGCGTGGCGGAGAACTACCAGGTGCGTCTGCTTCGGCTGAACTCTCCGGAAGGAGTTGTGCCTCATGTCGCGCCGCGAGTGACCCAGCCGTTCGCGTTCTGGGGGCTTGATCGCCACCTCACCATCTTGGGCAATGACGGTGTTGCCCGCACCTTCGACATCAGCCCGGACATGGACGAATTGTCGGCCTTTCGGACTGATGCCACCTTCATCTCCTGGTCTCCGGACGGGAAGTTTCTCTGCACCGGGCACAGCACCGGCGCTGTCGAGTTGCGCACCGGTGCGGAATCCGGCAGCCCCCGCAAGCGCCACAACCACAACGTACAGGCGAATTTCGACATAGCGTGGTCGCCGGACGGCACCTACCTGTCACAGGCTTCGAGGGTAGGTTCGATCTATATATTCTCGGCCGTCCTGGGGCGTTTGACGGCGACGCTCGAAGGTCACACCGACGCCGTGACGGGGGTCAGCTTCTCGGCCGACGGCCGCTTGCTGGCGTCGAAATCGGACGACGGGACGCTTCGACTGTGGCGAACCGATACATGGCAGTGCCAAGCCATTGTCGAGCTGGGTGATTATCCGGTAGGCCACACCGGCGGAGTTCGATTTCATCCGTTGCTTCCCATCCTGGCCGTGAGTCAGTTCGGGACGCCGGCCGTCGACTTGATAAAGCTCGATGTCGAAACGCTCCTGAGCTCGGGAACCGAGACCGGCAAGCGCTATGTGAACGCCCGTGTCGTCCTGATGGGCGAATCGGGTGTCGGAAAGTCCGGCCTCGGGCTCGTGCTGAGCGGAAAAGGATTCGAGACCACCGAGTCCACACACGCGCGTCACGTATACCTTTTCCGGAGCGAGGAGTCGTCCGATCCGGAGGAAGGCAACGAGATCCGCGAGATATTACTCTGGGATCTCGCCGGCCAGTCCGGCTACCGGCTCATTCATCAGCTGCATCTGGGCCAGGCCGATGTGGCGTTGCTGGTGTTCGACTCCAAGGATGACGTCGACCCGTTCTCGGGTGTTCGGTACTGGGTGAAAGCGCTGAACCACAGCCGGGCCGTGCTCGGCGTCACCACCACGCAACACAAACTCCTGGTCGGGGCCCGCGTCGACCGGGGCGGAATTCCGGCCTCCCCGGAACGCATGGCCGAAATTTGCAAGGAGTTCGGTCTCTCCGCCTACTTCGAGACCTCGGCCCGGGACTCCCGCGGTATCCGCGAGTTGGCGTCCGCCATCGAGCGCTCGATCGACTGGGCCGCCCTGCCGGTCGCGATCTCCAACGACCTGTTTCAGGAGATCAAAAGTTTCTTGACGACCCAGAAGGAGGTCGGGCGGGTCCTGCCGACCGAGACGGACCTCTACCGGCTGTACTGCGGGCAGGCCGACGACATCACGGATCAAACCGTCCAGCCTTCGTTCCGAACCTGCGTCGGACTGCTGGAAGCCCGCGGGCTGGTCCGTCGCCTGTCTTTCGGCGGCCTGCTCCTGCTCCAGCCGGAAAAGCTGGACGCGTACGCCGCGTGGCTGATTCAAGCCGCGCTTTCCGAGCCCGACGGACTCGGGTACGTAAGCGAGAAGACGGCCCTGTCCGGCGCGTTCCTGCCCCGGAGCGATGAACGGCTGAAGGATGCGAGTGACGAGAAGCTTCTGCTGGTGGCGACGGTCGAGGAGCTACTTCGGCACGAGATCGCCATGCGGGAACCGGTCGACGGCGACGTATGCCTGATCTTCCCTTCCCAGTTGACGCGCCGCCGGCCGGTTTCGACGGCGTGCCCGAGGCCGGCGGTCTCCTTCGAGTTCGAGGGCCCGGTGTCCAACATCTACGCGACGCTGGCGGTCCGTCTGGCCTACGCCGCCATGTTCGAGCGCGACGAGATGTGGCGTGACCTGGCGACCTATCGAGTACGCCACGGCGGCAAGGTCGGCTTCACCCTTGAGCAACCCAACGAGGCGGTCGGCGTGCTCAACCTGTTTTTCGAGGGCGACGTGAGCTCCGAGACCCAGCGACTGTTCGAGGACTACGTTCGCCTCCATCTCGAGGACCGCGCCCTTCCCGGTTCCACGCGACGACAACGCCTGTATCACTGCGCGCTGGACAACTGCGGGTACCGGGTCGAAAGCGAACTCGCCGAGGCGCGCCGCAACCGGGGCGACTCCCGGATGAGATGCCCGATGTGCGAGGAGACTTCGGTTTCGCTGGTCGACGGCGAGCCGGCCGCCACCCCGATCGCCGCGGAGCGCCTGACCGACATGAACCGGCACGCGGACAGTCGTCGTGACGCCGAGGTGGGAAGCACGACCATCAAGGGCAAGCGTCTCATGGGGGACTACGACGTGTTCTTCTGCTACAGCAGAAGGAATCGGCGAAAGGTCGAGGAGATCGCCGAGAGGCTGGAAAACAATGCGATTCTCCCCTGGATGGACGTACGCGAGATCAAGCCGGGCGAGAGATGGCAGAACCGGCTGGAGCATGTGCTGCCCCGGATCAAAGTCGTGGCCGTCTTCGTGGGTGGCACCGTCGGCCCGTGGCAGGATCGCGAGCAAGAAATAGTTATCCGCGAATCTATCCGGCGCGGTTTGAAGGTGATCCCGGTGATGTTGACCCGGCGACACGCATCGCTGCCTCTTTTTCTGGACTCCTTCCAGAGCATCAAATCCACCGACAGCAACGAGGATCTGGTGAGTCAGCTGGCTTTGGGAATCAATGGAGCCGAGGTGTAGCCGGGGCCCGTCACCCGGCGGCGGCGTAACGCCAGAAATCGCGCATCCACCGCGGCGCCACCGGGCTGTCCTCGCCCATCTGGGTCAGCAGGACGGCCACCGTGCCCGCCGACGGGTCGATGTGGGCGGACGTGCCGGTGCCGCCGACCCAGCCGTAGCGGCCGGGCACGTTCCACGGGTTGGTGCGCGCGATGTCGACCGAGCCGCCGAAACCCCACCCCTGCCCGTCCAGGAACAGCTCGCCGGTCGCGCGCTGGGCGGCCGTCGTGTGGTCGGCGGTCATGCGGCGTACGGAATCGGGGGTGAGAAGGCCGGCCCCGCCGGCCAGCAGCATCTGGCCGAAGGCCAACCAATCTGACGCCGTGCCACACAGGCCGCCATTACCCAGCGCGAAGACCGGCGGCGCCGCGAACTCACCGTCAGGCCGGTCGACCAGCTCCGGGCCCGGGCGGTAGTAGCTGGTGAGCCGCGCCCGCTTGGCCGGCGGCACGAAGAAGCCCGCGTCGGCCATGCCGAGCGGGCCGAAGAGCCGCGCCGCCAGGAAATCGGGCAGGGCGCCTTCGGTCACCCTTTCCACCAGTACGCCCTGGAGCGTCGAACACGTGTCGTAGAGCCAGGCCTCGCCGGGCTGGTAGGCGAGCGGCAGCCGGCTGAGGCGGGCCGTCCACTCGTCGGCCGGCGGGAACGTGCTCGGGATGCGGCCGTCGGTCTGGACGGTGGCCAGCGCCTGGATCGACGGCAGCGTGAAGTCGGAGGCGAAGCCGTAGCCGGCCTGCGAGCTGAGCAGGTCGAACACCGTGATCGGCCGGTTCGCCGGCACGACGTCGTCGACCGGGGAGGACGGCGTGCGCACGACCATCGGGTCGGCGAGCGAGGGGATCCACCGGGCGACCGGATCGTCCAGCCGGAGGCGGCCCTCGTCGACCAGCATCAGCACCGCGGCGGCCGTCACCGGCTTGGTGATCGAGGCCAGGCGGAAGATCGAATCCTCGGTCATCGGCGGGCCGCCGACCGACTGGCGGCCGACCGCCGCCACCTCGATCCGGTCACCGTGGGCTATGAGGCCGACCGCTCCCGGGTACGCCCCGTCGTCGACATGTCGCTGCAGCAGGCTACGAAGGTCGGTCACCCGTCACAAGGTAGTCGCTCAGGATGTCAGCTCCTCTAGATGAGGCGTACCGCCGCCTCGAGGCCGTGCACCGGTCCCCGGGTGCGCGGCAGGATCAGCGTCCGGATGCCGAGAGCCGCGCCGCCGACGTCGTCGCGCGGGCCGTCGCCGACCATCAGCGTCTGCTCGCCCGTCGCGCCGAGCCGCTCCAGCACCAGAGCGAAGATGGCCGGGTCGGGCTTGACGACGCCGACCTCGTACGAGAGCACGACCTGATCGACGAACCGGTCCAGGCCGTTGTCCGCCAGGCAGTCGCGGATGTCGAGGCCGATGTTGGAGAGGACGGCGATCCGGACGCCGCGGGTCTTCAGCTCCCGCAGAACCGGCCGGGAGTCCTCGAACGCCCGCCACTGTCCGGTCATCGTGTCGTAGAGGGCGCCGGTCAGGTCCTCGTCGATGCCGGGGAAGAGGGCCATCGTGCGGGCGAAGACGTCGCGGTGCCGGTCGGGGCTGAGGTCACGCTCGCTCCTCGGGTCGACCGTGTGGGCGTGCTGCCACAGCTGATCGAGGTACGCGCTCAACGCTTCCCGCTCCGGCAACGGGAGTGCCGGCCGCCCGAGCCGCTGCCGGGCGGCGTCGATCCAGGCCTCGGTCTCACCGCCGTCGACCAGCGTGGAGTGGAAATCGAAGATGACGCTCTCGATCTTGATCATCAGCCGAGTTTAGGGCCTGCCCGCCGATCACGAGGGCCCGTGCCGGTGGGCTTACAGGGCGAGGACGATGCGGCCGGTCGCGGTGCCCGCGGCCTGGCGGGACCAGCCGTCGGTCACCGAGGCGAAGGGGATCACCTCGTGGTCGGCGGTCAGTGAGCCGGCCGCGGCGTAGGCGGCGATCGTGGTCAGGGCGGCGGCCCGTTCGGCGGGGGTGAGCGAGTTGTTGGTGTAGCCGAGCACCTGCAGCATGCCGCTGCGCAGCGTCGCCGAGTCGATGGGTGCGGTCGCCGCGGCGGAGGAGCCGAGGTTGACCAGGCGGCCGCCCGGGCGGAGCACCCGGAGCGCGCCCGCCGCGGAAACCCCGAAGACCGGGTCGAGCACCACGTCGAAGGGGCCGCCGAGGCGGCTCGCGAGCGAGGCCGGGTCGTCGTCCGCCCGTAGCTCTACGGTTTCGTCGGCGCCCAGCTCCAACGCCCGCGCCCGAGCCCGCGCGGAGCGGGCCACCGCGGTCACCCGCGAAGCGCCGCCGAGGCGGGCCAGCTGGATGCCGGCCTGGCCGACCATGCCGCCGGCGCCGAGAATCAGCACCTGCGCGCCCGGCAGCGCGAACTCGCCCTCAGAAGGCGAACCTGGGGCGGCGCCGGGCGGGCGGCTGCCGAGGCGGAGGGCCTGCAGCGCCGCGACCGCCGAGAGCCCGAGCGCGGCGATCAACGGCAACGGCACGTCCGCGGGGAGCCGGACCACGTCGCTCGGCGGGACGGCGACCCGGGCCGCCATGCTGCCGTCGCCCGGCCGCATGCCCGCCGACGTCGCGAACCAGACCGGGCTGCCGTCGTCGACGAGGCGGCCCACTCCCTGGACGCCGGGAACGTACGGTGTCTGCGGCGTACCGAAATAGCTCGCGCCGGAAGCGCACAGCAGGTCCAGCGGGGTGATCGGCGCGGCCGTCACCGCGACCGCGAGGTCGCCCGGGGCCGCGATCGGCTCCGGGCGGTCCTCGACGGCCGGCGGCTCGCCGCAGATGCGAAGAACCGCCGCCGTGATTTTGGAAGGCATGGCTATGTCGCGATGTCCGGGTAGGGCAGGCTGAAATGCTGCAGCCGCGCGCCGAACGCCTTCTGATATTCGAGCGGCTCGGTGTTCTCGCGCTCGAACAGGGCGATGAACAGCGTCAATGTCAGGAACGGGTGTGCACCCAGTTCGAACAGTTTGACGTGGTCGCGCGAAATCAACGCCGCGCGCTCGACATCGTCGAACGCCAGCCAGGTGGACCGCTCGTCGACGATGCAGCTGAGCAGCTGGTTCGCCATCTCCGATTCCCACCAGGCGACCAGGGCGGCGGGGTCGGAGCGGTAGCGCTCCACCAGTGCGGGGTCCCGGTCCACCGTGAACAGGAACTTGTTCAGCAGATACCTGCTCATGCCGGCGCTCCGTTCGGGTACCAGGTGAAGTACGCCTCCATCGTGTGGAACAGGTCGAGCGAGTCGACGTAGTCGGCTTTCCGGCCCGCCCCGGCGACGCCCATCATCAGCATGAAGTCCATGAAGCCGTGGGTGGCGTTGCCCGGCGAGTGGAGGCTGTCGAGCGTCACCTCGCGCAGGCAGTTGTCGAGGTCGCCGTTGGCGATCCATTCGACCGCCTTGGCGTCGAATTCGGGGTCGGGGCCGTGCGGGCCGAACTGGCGCGGACCGCCCAGCTCGAGCGACAGGTGCCCGGTGCCGATGATCGCGACCCGCAGGTGGGAGGGCCATTCGGCGACGATCTGCCGGATGGTTTCGCCGAGCTTGACGAAGCGGGACGGCTGGGGGAGCGGCGGCGCGAAGATGTTGGTGTAGATCGGCACGATCGGCAGGTCGGCCTCGGGCCGCAGCGTGATGATCGGGCAGGTGATGCTGTGGTCGATGCGCAGTTCGTTGCTGAACGCGAGGTCGAAGCCCTCGTCCAGGCCGGCCCGGAGAATGTGCGCCGAAAGGTCTTCCTGGCCCGGGAGACGCAGGCGCGGGAGGCCGAATTCGCGTTCCTCGTTGTACCAGTTGGCGTCGTACATCGGTGCCTTGCCGACCAGGAACTGGGGCATGTTGTCGAGCCACAGCTGGTGGAAGTGGTCGGAGCCGACCATGACCAGCACGTCCGGGTTGGCCCGGGTCAGGGTCTCCCGGAACGCCAGGATCTTGGCGGTCCATTCGTCGGCAAAGGGCGGCCGCTCTTCGCCGGTCGACGTGCTCGCCCGATAGTAGAACGGGTGATGCGTCGAGGCGATGACTGCGACGATTTCAGCCATTCGGTTCGTCCTTCAGGGTTCGTAGACAGCATTCCGGTCAACGGTCATGTAAATGTCGTTCGCGATCGGGCGCCGGCGCTCCTCGGCCAGTTGCCCGAGCAGCCCGGCGGCCCGGGCCAGCAAAGCAAAGCCGCGCAACAGGTCGGTCGGCAGCCCGAGGTCGGCCAGTGCCGCGCCGCACACCCCGGCGCCGTTGAGTGGCAGCGTCCGGCCCAAGATGGACGGATGCACGCGGCCGATCGCCTCGAACAGGCGCAGGTGCGGCCCGCGCAGGCCTTCGGCCGAAGCGATCTCGATCAGCACCGGCGTGCGCGGGTCCTGCACCTTGTGCACCGGGTGGCCGAGCCCGGGGATGAACCGGTGCTTCTCCTTGGCCTTGCGGACCGCGGCGAGCGCGATCACGTCGTAGTCGCGCTCGGTGCCGGCCGCCACGAGGGTGTCGGCCAGGAAACGGCCGCAGTCCTCGGTCACCCCGAGGAACCGGGAACCGCCCCCGAGCAGGCCCGCGGCGAGAGCTCCCTGCAGGGAGTCCGGCGCCGAGAGGTACGTCAGCCGGGCCGCGATCGCCGTCGGGGTGAACCCGTGATCGGCCAGCGCGACCAGGACCGCCTCGAACAGCCGCACCTCACTTGGGCTGGGCCGGCGCCCGGCGACCAGCCAGAACGCCAGCTCGCCGAAGCCGACCTTCCCCATCAGGTCGTGGGCCAGGTCCTGGCCCATCAGCCTGATGGAGTCGGCGTCGGACGTGCCGAGCCCGGTGGGGAATGTCAACTCGTCAGCCATCGCCTGATCTCCTCACCATGTTCATCGAGTCCGGGCGGCGGAAGTTCATATCGGGCCGGAGTTTCCGAGAATGTGATCGGGTTGCGGACGCCGGGGATGCCGCCGACCTCGACGACCGGATCCAGACCGAGCTCGTCGGCCAGCGCGACGCCGCCGTCGACCGTGTTGATCGGCGCGCACGGCACACCGGCCTTGAGCAGATCGCGGAACCATTCGTCTTTCGTCTTCGAGGCCAGGCGTTCGACGAGAATCGGGCGAAGAACAGCCCGGTTGGCCGTACGGTCCTGGTTGTGCGCGAACCGCGGGTCGTCCGGCAGCTCGGGCAGTTCGAGCACCTGGCAGAGCTTGCGGAACTGCCCGTCGTTTCCCGCGATCACGATCAGCTCCCCGTCCGAGGTGGGCAGCGGCTCGTACGGGAAGAGGCTCGGGTGCGCGTTGCCCATGCGGAACGGCACCGTGCCCCCGGCGACGTAGCCGCTGGAGTGGTTGACCAGGCCGGACAGCGCCGAGCTGAGCAGGTTGACCTCGACGTGCTGGCCCTTGCCGGTGGTGTTCCGGCTGTTCAGCGCGGCCAGGATGCCGATGTTGGCGTGCATGCCGGCCATGACGTCGAAGACCGAGATGCCGGCCCGGTAGGGCGGGCCGTCCGGGTCGCCGGTCAGGCTCATCAGCCCCGAGATGGCCTGGACCATCAGGTCGTACCCCGGCATCCAGGCACCCGCGCCGGAGCCGAAGCCGCTGATCGAGGCGTAGATGATCTTCTCGTTGGCGGCCGAGACGGACTCGAAGTCGAGACCGAAACGGGCCAGCCCGCCGGGCCGGAAGTTCTCGATCATCACGTCGGCCCGGCGTGCCAGTTCCTGGGCCACGGCCAGATCGGAAGGGTTCTTCAGGTCGAGGGCGATCGAGCGCTTGTTGCGGTTGATGCCCAGGTAGTACGTCGCCACGCCGTCGCGGACCGGAGGCATCCAGGTGCGGGTGTCGTCGCCGCCCGGGCTCTCCACCTTGATTACCTGCGCACCGAGGTCGGCCAGGAGCATCGTCGCGTAGGGCCCGGCGAGGATCCGCGAGAAGTCGGCGACGAGCAGGCCGTCGAGAGGGCCCGAAGGGTGCGCTTGCATGAACACCGCCCGTTCTGCGGACGTTCGTCCGCTGAACCAGCGTGCCCCTCGTGAAAGGCGATGTCAAACATTCCCTTGACTTGGATTGTGTCCGGGAGCACAGTGACGCGAACCGGCTTGTCCGTCAGGCGGACGCCGGTCCGCTGAACTCGAAGGAGAGTGGCGATGAGCTCAAGCGATCGGCCGGTGGTCTTCCGTAACGGCCTGGTCATCACCATGGATGATTCCCACACGGTCGTCCCCGGCGGCGACGTGCTGGTCGTCGGCGACAAGATCGAACGAATCGGGACCGGCCTCGACGTGCCCGAGGGCACCGAGGAGATCGACGCCTCCGGCGGCATCGTGATGCCGGGCATGATCGACACGCACCGGCACATGTGGCAGACCGCGATGCGCGGCTACGGCGCCGACTGGACCCTCACCCAGTACTTCGTCTGGTACTACCTCGAATCGGGCAAGCTGTTCCGCCCCGAGGACATCTTCGCCGGCAACCTGCTCTCCGCCATCGAGGCCGTCGACGCCGGCGTGACCACCAGCGTCGACTGGTCGCACGGCCTGCAGACCCCCGACCACGCCGACGCCGCGGTCGACGCGCTCGAGTCGGTGCCGGGCCGGTTCATCCTCGCCTACGGCAACATCCAGCAGGGGCCGTGGGAGTGGACGAACTCGCCCGGCTTCCGCGACTTCGTGCGCCGCCGCGTCGACCACGGCAAGCTCGAGGGCTTCCAGATCGCGTTCGACGTGCCCGGCGACCCGGCGTTCCCCGAGAAGGCCGCCTTCGAGGCCGCCCGCGAGCTCGGCGTGCCGGTCAACACCCACGTCGGTGTCTGGGGCGCGACCAACGACAACGGCGTGAAGATGATGCACGAGAACGGCTTCATGACGCCGGAGACCATCTATGTGCACGCGGCGACACTGACCAACGACTCGTACAGCCGGATCGCCGCCACCGGCGGCTCGGTCTCGGTCTCCACCGAGAGCGAGCAGAGTGCCGGCCAGGGTTACCCGCCCACCTGGCAGCTGCGCAAGCACGGCATCCCGGTGTCGCTGTCGATGGACACCAGCGTGTGGTGGAGCGCCGACCTGTTCGCGGCGATGCGGGCCACGCTCAGCGCCGACCGCTCGCGCGAGCACATGGAGGCCCACGGCAAGCAGGAGACGGTCACCAACCACCACCTGCGGGCCGAGAACGTCGTCGAGTTCGCCACCCGCGGCGGCGCCCGGGCGATCGGCCGGGACGACAAACTGGGCGCGCTCACCCCCGGCCGGCAGGCCGACATCGTGCTGATCAAGAACGACGCCTCGCCGGCGATGTTCCCGATCCTCAACCCGTACGGCCACATCGTCTACCAGGCCAACCGCGCCGACGTGCACACCGTGATGGTCGGCGGCAACGTCGTGAAACGCGACGGCAAGCTCGTCGGCACCGATCTCGCGGCGGCCCGCGCCAAGGTCGAGGCGACCGTCGACCACCTGCGCGGCGAACTGGGCGAGGAGGCCTGGCAGCGGGGGATGAACCCGCAGATCCCCGACTCGGAGATGTTCGACAACCCCTACCAGTACTCCGACTTCGAGCCCGGCAAGACGGATGAAAAACTTGCGGAATGACTGATACGGCGGGCCGGGGCGTGGGGCCGGACTTCATCGAGGCACTCGCCCGCGGTCTTGACGTCCTCCGCTCGTTCCGCCCGGCCACCCCGTCGATGACGCTCAGCGAGATCGCCGGGGTGACCGGGCTGGCCCGGCCCACCGTCCGCCGCATCCTGATCACCCTGGAACAGCTCGGCTACGTGCGGGGCGCCGGCCGCGGTTACGCCCTCACGCCGAGGGTGCTCGAGCTCGGCATGGCCTACGTCAACGCGCTGAACATGTGGGACATCGCCCGCCCGCACATGGAGAAGCTGGTCGCCCGCACCAACGAGAGCACGTCGATGGCCCAGCTCGACGGCTCCGACATCGTCTACGTGGCCCGGGTCGCCGTCCCGAAGATCGTCACCCTGGCGGTCACCATCGGCACCCGCTTCCCGGCCCCGGCCACCTCGATGGGCAAGGTGCTGCTCGCGGCGCTGCCGCCGGCCTCGGTCGCGACGGTCCTCGGCGAGGCCTCCCGCTCCGGCATCACCGCCCGGTGGCAGCCTTCGGCCGCCGAACTGGAGACCTCCCTGCGGGAGGTGAGGGCGAAGGGCTGGGCACTGGCCGATCAGGACCTCGCGCCCGGCATCCGGTCGGTCGCGACCGGCGTACGCGACGGGGACGGCCAGGTCGTCGCCGCCATCAACGTGACCGTCCACGCCGCCGAGACAAGCGTCGACACCCTGCTCGAAGAGCATCTGCCCAACCTGCTCCGCACCGCCGCCGACATCGGCCACGACTGGGCCCTGACCGCCGCCGTCCCCGCGATCACCGCCGGCTGACGTCCGGTTCGAAGGGATCGTCAGCGTGGACTTCCAGCATCGTGCGCACCCACCAGCACACCGCTGGAGCGATGACCAAGTGGCGTAACCGGTTCGCCGTGGGCGCGGCTGGTCATCGAGTCGACGCGGACGTCCCAGTCGAGGGGGGCGGCCGCGGCGGCCCGGGGGTGGGGGGGGGGCCGGACC
>NZ_JBFBAD010000031.1:63111-88260 GCF_040682075.1 Actinoplanes sp. NPDC051411
CGGGGGGGTCGCTCGGTGTCGCCGGCGAGCCGCCCGTCCCGGCCGCCCCCCCCATCGGCCAGGGTTTGCGGGGCGGCCAGAACACGGTCCCGGGTCCCGTCGCGTTGCCAGCGGCGGAACAGGCCGTAGATGGTTTGCCAGGGTGCGTACTCGGCCGGGACGTCACGCCAGGGCGAGCCGATCCGGATCCGCCGGCGGATCCGGTCGATGAGCTGGCGTCTTGTCCATTTCGGCGGACGGGCCCTGGTCGACGGCGCGGGCAGCAGCGGGGCCAGAGCCGTGACCCCACCCGGCGGCCAAACTTCTAAAAACGCGCCCTAGTCGGACTGCGGTGGCTGTAGCACGCAGAATTCGTTGCCGTCCGGGTCGGCGAGCACGTGCCAGGTCCAGCCGTGTTCTTCGATCGGTTCGGCGGTGATGCGGCGGGCCCCCAGCGCGATCACCCTCGCCACCTCCGCGCTCAGGTCCGGCACGCGCAGGTCCAGATGCACCCGGTTCTTGGTCGCTTTGGTCTCCGGAACCAGCTGGAGCAGGATCTCCACGCCGATTCCGTCGGCCGGCAGCAGTTGCTGGTAGCGGCCGGGGGAACCGGGTTCGGCCCGGTAGCCGAGCACGCCGGACCAGAACGCCGCCGACCGGGCCAGGCTCGCGCAATCCACTACTACAACCAGTTCCACGTCATGTCGTCCGCCGAAGCGGGCGGGCTCAACAGTCACGGGCATACGGTACGTAGCAGGCTGGGCGGACAGGACCGGGGCCGGTGCGCACGGCACCGGCCCCGGTTCGTTCAGGGAAGCGTCAGCAGGTCGGCTCGCCGGACTGGGCCGGCACCGACACCGCGTTCCAGGCCGCCTTCACCGTGTTGAAGCCGGTGCAGTCGCCCGGGGTGAGGTTCTTCGCCGCCTGAAGCGTCCACACGCGGTACTTCAGGTACGAGGAGCCGGACGTCTTCAGCAGCATCGCGTGGTACATGATGTTGATGGCCTTCTGGATGCCCAGGCCGGTCACCGACGAGCTGTTGCAGGTCGGGCTGGCCGGCTGGCCGTTGCCGCCGGTGCCCTGCGACAGCAGGTAGAACCAGTGGTTGCCGGGGCCGGCCGCGGCGTGCACCTCCTGGTTGGGGGTGCTCGACGAGTAGCAGTTGCTGTCGCCGGCCAGCGACGGGTTGTACATGTAGCGGATGGGGCCGCTGCCGACCAGGTTGACCTCTTCGCCGACCGTGAAGTCGGGCTTGTCGTTCGGGTTGTTGGCGTACCACTCGGTGGCCGCGCCGAACGTGTCGGCGACGAACTCCTGGGTGCCGCGGCCCGAGATGCCGCCCGGCGTGTGGTCGTCGATGCCGTGGCCCAGCTCGTGGCCGACCACGTCGAGGGCGCCGATCCACTGGCCGGCCGTGTTGTGGCCGATCTGGACCTGGGTGCCGTCGTAGTACGCGTTCTCGTCGTTCAGGCCGACCCGCAGCGGCCACGCGCCGCCGGAACCGTCCTGGCCGTTGCGGCCGAGCCACGCCGACAGCATCTTCTCCTGGGTCTGAGCCACGTAGAGCGCGTCCACGCAGCCGGTCTCCCGGTTGGTGCCGTTGCCGTTGCCCCACACGTTGTCGGGGCCGGTGAAGACCGCGTTGCCGGACGCGTTCTGGCAGCTCAGGTTGCGGAAGGTCGGGTCCTTCAGGGAGAACGTGCTGCCGGACTGGGTGGTGTTCAGCGACACCGAGCCGTTGATCCAGCCGGTGCCCGAGCCGGTCACGTCGGTGACGTGGTTGTACGCCTTGAGCACCTTGCCGGTGGTGGCGTCGACGTCGACCGTCGTGCGGGCCACGCCCTCGGCGTCGGTGCCGCGCATCGTCGACTCCCAGGCCAGGCGGGGCGACACGCCGTCGGCGAAGACCACGAGCCGGCTGCCCTCGACGCCGGAGACGGTCTTGAGCTGGCCCTTCGCGACCTTGAGGGCGGCGTCGGACGTCAGGGACGGCGTGGTCGACAGCTCGGGGATCGCGGTGGTCTGGGCGACCGAGGTGAACTGGGTCTGCCCGGCCGCGTTCAGCACCAGGACGAAGTCGCCGCCCTCGACGTGCAGGCCCTTGTAGGTGCGGTCGTACTGCACGTACTGGAGGCCGTCGGAGGAGATCACCTGGCGCTGCACGAAGCCGTCGTGCGAGCTGGCGTGCAGGTAGGCCGGCCGGGTGGCGACCAGCGACGCGGCCGAGCCGGCGGCCAGAGCGGCCGCGGACGGTGTCACGGGTGCGGCGAGCGGCGCGGCGGCGTTCGCCGGTCCGGCGGTCATCGCCGCGGCGACCGCGGCGGCGGTCCCGATGGCGACGACGAAGGGGGATCGGAGTTTCACGCGGACTCCTTTCCCGCCCGAGGGGGTTGCGGGCGGGCTCGACGTCCCGGCCGGCGGGGTCACCGCACCGGGGTGAATCGATTGATGACGCTATATTCCGCCGCGCTCCGCCGAAATAGGGGAAACCCTTGCCGGTCGGTCGATCTTGGTGCTAAACGCCGCCGCTTCAAGCCGAGCGGCTAGACGCCGCTTTCCCAGCCGAGCCACCACTCCTGCTCGGGCAGCTCGCCGGCCGCGGCGGCGAACGCCCGCAGCGCCCCGGTGACCGCCGGCGACCAGTGGCCGGCCGTCGCCGCGACGATCGCCGCCAGCTCGTCGTGGCGCCGGCGCAGGGCGAGCTCGACCAGTTCGCGGCCTTCCGGGGTGAGCCGGATGCGCACCTCGCGGCGGTCGCTCGCCGAGCGGGTGCGCCGGGCCAGTCCCTTGCGGACCAGGCGTTCGCACATCCGGGTGCCGGTCGACGGCGCCACCGCCAGCTCGGCCGAGATGTCGGCCGGGCGCTGGGGCCCGCGCGAGGCGAGCACGACCAGCGCCCGGAACTGCGGCAGGGTCACCTCGGCCGACAGGGCGGCCAGGGACCGGGCGGTGATGCCGACGAGGGCCCGGCTCGCGGTCATCAGCGCTTCGACCGTACGGGCCGGGTCCTCGTCGGCAGTCATCCCGGCATTAGATCAGCTGGACGGCACCGCCCTGGCCAGCGAGACCGCGAACAGCCCGTCCCGGTCGGTCCACCACTGGTCGAGCGCGAACCCGGCCTCGGCCAGCTCCCGTTCGAACCCCTCGCGGCGGAATTTGGCCGACACCTCGGTGCGTATCTCCTCGCCGGCCGCGAAGTCGACGGCCAGGTCGAGGGCCCGCACGGTGACCCGCATCGGCCAGCGGGCCCGCAGCCGCATCTCGACCCACTCCTGCTCGGCGTTCCAGAGCGCCACGTGGGCGAAGCCGTCGAGGTCGAAGTCGGCGTCGAGGCTGCGGTTGAGCACCCGCAGCACGTTGCGGTTGAAGTCGGCGGTCACCCCGAGGGCGTCGTCGTAGGCCGGCACGACCACCCGCGGGCTCTTCACCAGGTCGGTGCCGATCAGGAGATGCTCGCCTTCCTCGAGCACGGAGCGGACGTCGGCCAGGAAGGCCGACCGCTCTTCCGGTACGAGGTTGCCGATCGTCCCGCCGAGGAACGCGATCGTGCGGGCCCCGCCGTTCGGCAGGTGTTTGAGGTGCCGGGTGATGTCGCCGACGATGTTGTGCACCCGCAGCCCCGGGTAGTCGGCCGTGATGCGGGTGGCCGCCGCGGTCAGCGCGGTCGGCGAGACGTCCATCGGGACGAACGCCTCCAGGGTCCGCTGCCCGGTCAGCGCGTCGAGGAGCAGCCGGGTCTTGGTCGAGTAGCCGGAGCCGAGCTCGATCAGCGTGCGGGCGCGGGTGTGCCGGGCGATGTCGGCCGCCCGGTCGGTCAGGATCTGGCGCTCGGCGCGGGTCGGGTAGTACTCGTCGAGCTCGGTGATCTGCTCGAAGAGCTCGCTGCCCCGGGCGTCGTAGAACCATTTCGGAGGTAGCCATTTGCGGTCGGCGGTGAGGCCGGTGAGCACGTCCGACCGCAGGGTGCGATCGAGGTCGTCGTCGTCCAGGTGGACTTCGAGCGCGGGCGTGTTCATGCGTCTCCCAAGGAAGTCAGGTGGAGTCCGGAGGGGCCGGCGACCAGCAGCGTGCGGTCGTCCACGGCCCGCCAGGCGGGGTGGTCGTCGAGGGGCTCGGAGGCGACCAGGACGAAGTCGTCGTCACGGACGGACAGGGCGTGCCCGGCCGTGGTCGCGACGATCGTGGTGCCGTCGGTGAGCAACAGGTTGAGCCGGGAGCCGGGCGCGGCGCGCTCGACTTCGGCGACGGTCGCGGCGACCGCTTCGGCGGGACCGTCCCGCAACCGCGACCGGATCAGTGCCCAGAGCAGCGCCGAGTCGGTCGGCGCGTCCAGCGTGAGCAGGTCGGTGACCGGCAGCGTGGCCGCCGGCTTGGCCATCGACTGCGGCCAGCCGCGAACGACGCCGTTGTGGCTGAACAGCCACGGGCCGTCCGCGAACGGGGCCGCCGCGCCCTCGGTCACGGGCATGCCGACGGTGGCACTGCGTACGGCCGCGAGCACCGAGCCGGAGGCGATGGTCGCGGCCAGACCGGGCAGGGTGTTGTCGCTCCAGAGCGGGGTCGCCCGGCGGTAGCGGACCGGGCCGGCCGGCGTGTGCCAGCCGACGCCGAAGCCGTCCGCGTTGATCGTGCCGCCGCCGCGCATGTCACGCGGCGCCCACGACTGGTGGCTCAGGCCGTGCGGCGGGTCGAACAGCAGGGCCGACAACGGGATCGGCGGCCCGAGGTAGGCCAGGTGGCGGCACATCAGGCGTCCCGGGCGAGCCGGAAACCGCTGAAGATCTGCCGCCGGACCGGGTAGTCCCAGTTGCGGAACGTGCCCCGGCAGGCCGACCGGTCGGTGCCGAACGAACCGCCGCGCAGCACCTTGTATTCGTCGCCGAAGAAGACCTCGGAGTATTCGCGGTAGGGGAACGCGGCGAAGCCGGGGTAGCCGTGGAAGTCGGTCGACGTCCACTCCCACACGTCGCCGATCAGCTGGTGCACCCCGGTGGGGGAGGCGCCGGCCGGATAGGCACCCGCCGCGGCCGGTCGCAGGTGACGCTGCCCCAGGTTGGCAAGATCATCCGTGGGGTCGTCGTCGCCCCACGGATAGCGCCGGGACCGGGCCGTCGCCGGGTCGAACCGGGCCGCCTTCTCCCACTCCGCCTCGGTGGGCAGCCGCTTCCCGGCCCAGGCGGCATAGGCGGAAGCCTCGTGGTAGCAGACGTGCACGACCGGCTCGTCGGCCGAGATCCGGCTTGTGCGGCCGAAAGCCGTCGCGGCCCAGCCGTTGACGCCGTCGCGCTGCCAGTGCAACGGCGCCGTCAGCCCGGCGGAGACCCGGTGCTGCCAGCCCTCGGGACTCCACCAGCGTGGATCTTCGTAGCCGCCCTCGTCGATGAACGCGGCATATTGCCCGTTGGTCACCGCGGCCCGGTCGATGAAGAACGACGGCACGTCGACCACATGGGCCGGCCGTTCGTTGTCGAGGGCCCACGGCTCGGTGCTCGTGCCCATCGTGAACGGGCCGCCCGGGATGAACGCCTCCCCGGTCACGGCCTGCTTCACCAGCGGCGGCGGAGGCGCGGCGAGAACCGGCGCCCCGGACCGCAACTGGTGCGTGGACAGCATGGTCTCGTCGTGCTGCTGCTCGTGCTGCACGATCATGCCGAACGCGAACCCCTGCTCGACGAGCGGCGACCCGTCGAGCCGGGCGTGGTCGAGCACGTCGAACACCTTGTCGCGCACGGTCGCCACATAGCGCCGGGCCTCGTCCGGCCCGAGCAGCGGCAGTGTCGGCCGGTCGCGGCGCGGGTGCTTGAACGCGTCGTACAGCTCGTCGATGTCGCGGCGGACCGGCTCGCGGCCGCCGACGTCGCGGACCAGCCAGAGCTCCTCCTGGTTGCCGACGTGCGCGAGGTCCCACACGAGCGGCGACATCAGCGGGGAGTGCTGGCGGATCAGGTCGCCGTCGTCGACGGCCTCGGTCAGGATCGCGGTGCGCTCGCGGGCGCGGCTCAGTTCGCCGGCCACGCGGTCGCGCAGATGGTCGGACTCGTAGGTCATCCCTGCTCCTCGGCGGAGGCGGCGTCATGCAGACGCCGTTCGACGGTCTCGATGACATGACTCAGAACGCGCGGGGGCAGGCCGGTCGCCGCGAGCCGGCCGGCGGCCAGCTCGACCAGGCGGCCGGCGCCGCGGCGCAGCGCGGGATCGCGCAACCCGAAGCGGTACGCCGGAATCCAGCACCCGGCCACCGGTGCGGCGATCTCCAGTGCCGCCTCGGTGGTGGCGTGATCGCCGAACAACGCGGCGAGAATCGCGAACGGCACGACCCAGTCGGAACCGGGCTGCGTGTCGAGGTAACGAATCTCGAGGTATCCCCGTGGCCGCACCGGCGGGAACAGCGTGCTCAGGTGATAGTCGAGGTCGCCGACGGTCGGCGGGGCCGGTAACGCCCCGGCGACCCAGTCCCGCAGGGTCACCCCGGGCGGCGGATCCCATCGCCCACCGGGCCGCTGCACGCAGACCAGCGGCGCCGACAGCGCGTAATCCACCCAGCCGGCCGCCGGATCGTCCGGGGGTCCGCCGGGCGGGTGCGTGAGCCTCGGATCCATGCCCCACCAGGTGGACATCCGGGCCGAGGCGAGTCCGGTGTCGCGCCCGGCGTGCCGGGCCGAGTTGGCGAAGAGGGCGACCAGCGGTGGACCGAGCGCGAGCACCGCGGCCCATCGGGTCGGAAGCTGCGCCGGGGTTCCGGCGTCGAGACACACCTGGAAGCCCGCGGTGCTGCACATCATCGTGCGCCCGTGCGAGCTGTGGCCGTCGAAGACCTGCTCCATGGCCGTGTAACGCGGGGTGTCGAGGATTCGCCGGGGCGGCCGATGCGGATCGATGCCGTGCTCGCCGAGGCGGAGCCCGGCCTCGTCGAGGAGCCCGGTCAGATAATCGAGATCGGCCGTGACGGCCGAGTAGAGATCGGCCGCGGAACCGGCCGGGGCGGAGGATATTTCGATCTGTCCGCCGGGCTCCGCCGTCAGCCGGCCACCGGCCGGCAGGGGGAGCGGTTCGTATCCGGGGCCGTCCGGCGCGGCCGCGACATGGCGGGCGCCGTGGGAGACGGCTGGAGAATCGGCGGAGCCGGAGCCCGGGCCACCCGGTGCGGTCGCCGGAGCGCCGGTGCTGGGCAGGGGCGGAGGGCCGCCGAGGGTGGCCGGCGTGTGCCGGCCGAGTGCCTGTCGGACGAGGCCGACGTCGAGCGGGGCATCGGGTGCGCCCGCGTGGTGCAGGGTCCATTCGAGCTCGGCGCCGAGCCGGGCCGGTGGGCCGGTCTTGAAGCAGATGGCGCGGATGCGCTCCTCTACTTCCTCCTGTTTACGCAGGACGCGGGCGGTTCCCGCGTCGCGGTCGAGCATGGTCATGCCGATCTCCATTGCGGACGGTGACGCGTGGGGGTTTCCAACGAAGCGTCGGAATGGTGGCGTTGGCGCACAGCGGATTCTTACCCCGGCCCGGGTTACGAGTGAGGCGGGTCACCGGCGGGCCGGCCCTCCTTCCGTCGCGGACGGCAGATATCAACTACGGCCCGAACCTACGGGCGGGGTGCGACAGATTCGCATCCGGCAGGCGAACCCGGGCTGTCGCGACCCCGCTCAGGCCTGGGAAAATGCGAAGAAGGTGACCTGCGTCACCGGGCCAGCGAGAGGATGGTGTCCATCGCTCGCAGTCGATCGGCGCCGGTGCCGAGCAGCGCGTCCGGCACGATCAGCTCGTCGAGCCCGATCGCCTGGTATTCGGCGATCGTGTCGGCCAGCCGGGCGCGCGAGCCGCCGATGACCGGGCGGTCGCCCATGTCCGGCACCTCGGCGTCGACCACGGTCAGGGCCTGCGCGGTGCGATCAATTTCGGACGGGTCGCGGCCGATCCGGGCGCAGTGGTCGTCGAGCACCTTCATCTTGTGGGCGATCAGCTCAGGGGTGCCCCACGCGTTCCAGAGGTCGGCATACCGCGCGACCACGCCGAGCATCCGCTTCTCGCCCTTGGCCCCGATCAGGATCGGCAGCGGCTCCTGCACCGGCTTGGGCTCGTTGACCGCCTCGGTGATCCGGTAGTAGGCGCCGTCGAAATTGGTCACCGGGGAGCGCAGCAGCCCGTGGAGCACCTGCAGCGCCTCGACGAAGCGGTCGAGCAGCTGTTTGGTCGGGGGCAGCTCGATGCCGTACTGCTCGTGCTCGTTGACCTGCCAGCCCGCGCCGACGCCGAGCACGAAGCGGCCGCCGGTGATGCGGTCGAGGGTCGCGGCCAGGTTGGCCACGACGGCCGGGTGCCGATAGGTGTTGCCGAGCACCAGCGTGCCGATCCGGACCCGGGGCACGGCCGCGCCGAGCGCCGCGACCAGCGCCGTCGCCTCGAGCACCGGGCGCCGCACGTCGACGCCCGGGCCGGCGTTGGGCATGAAGTGGTCGGCGATGTAGACCGCGTCCCAGCCGGTCTCCTCGCCGTGCCGGGCCGTCTCGAGAATCGCGTCGTAGGGCTGCCCGGCGCCCGGCCAGATCGAAAGTCGCATAACGGCAACGATGCCATGTGATCGGGTTGAGTATCGTGCAGCCCGTGACGCGTCCACTCTGGCCGAGCGATCCGCGCCGGCTCGGCGACTACGAGCTGGCCGGGCGGCTGGGCGAGGGCGGCATGGGCACGGTCTTCCTCGGGCGCGCGCCCGGCGGGCGGCTGGTCGCGGTCAAGGTCATCCGGCCCGAGCACGCGTGGGACCAGGAGTTTCGCGGGCGGTTCCGCAGCGAGGTCAACCGCGCCCGCGAGGTGCCCGGATTCTGCACGGCCGCGGTGCTCGACGCCGACCCCGACCACGAGCCGCCCTACCTGGTCGTCGAATACGTCGACGGGCCCAGCCTGTCCGAGGTGATCAAGGAGCAGGGTCCGCTGTCCGGCGGCACGCTGCACAGCGTCGCGGTCGGCGTCGCCACCGCGCTGGCCGCCATCCACGGCGCCGGGGTGATCCACCGCGACCTCAAGCCGCAGAACGTGCTCTTCGCGCTCGGCACGCCCAAGGTCATCGACTTCGGCATCGCGCGGGCGCTCGAGGCCACCAGCCGGCACACCCGCACCGATCAGATGGTGGGAACCGTGGCCTATATGGCGCCGGAGCGGTTCGACACCGATTCGGACCGCGCCGCCGGGCCCCCGGCCGACGTCTTCGCCTGGGGTGCCGTGGTCGCCTACGCGGGCACCGGGCGCACGCCTTTCCAGGCCGACTCGCCGGCGGCCACGGCGGCCCGCATCCTCACCCAGCCGCCCGAGGTCTCCGGTCTGCCGTCGCCGCTGCGGGAGCTGGTCGAGCGGACGCTGGCCAAGGACCCGGCCGACCGGCCGACCGCCCACGAGCTGCTCGACCTCCTGCTGGCGGCCGAGTCACCCGCGGTTCTGCAACACCGGCCCGAGCTTCGCCGGGCCGCCGAGGCGGTCGCGCATTCCGGGCGGTTCCACCCTTCTCCCGTACGCGAGGACACCGCGCCCCGGCGCCGGACCGGCCGTGTCGTGGCCGTCGCGGCGGCCGCGCTGGTCGTGCTGGCCGGCGCGGGCCTCTACGCCGGTCACGTCCTCGCCGCGTCGGCGGCGCTCTCCGCCTCGTCCGGAGAAGCGCCGACCTCCTCGGCAACCCAACACAGCGCGAGCGCCGTCCGGACCGGCACCGTCCGGGCCACCGCGGCCACGCCACGCGTCCAGGGGCCGTCGCTGATCGACCCGCTCGACCGGCCGGCCCAGTGGAAGGCCGACAAGCCCGCCGACAACGCCGACGGCTGGTGCTCGTTCGACGGCGGCCGCATGGTCGTCACGACCCACTTGTCGAATGTCTACGGCTGCCGGGGCCCGGCCGACACGTTCGCCGGTGACCAGTCGATCGCGGTCGATGCCACCGTGGTCAGCCCGGGCGCGTGCGCGGTGATCTGGCTGCGGATGGTGCGGAACAACGGCTACCAGGTGTCGCTCTGCCCGAAAGAGATCCGGATCGGGCTGGTCGAGGACTACGCGGTCAGCGGCGAGAAGACGGCGGCCTCGACCGCCTTCCAGCCCGGGCACACCCATCGGGCCGGTGTCACGGTGCAGGGTTCCGTGGCGACGGTGACGGTCGACGGGGCGGCCGTGGTCAGCCTGCCGCTGGCCGACCCTCAGCTGGCCGCCGGCCAGGTCCGGCTGGGTGCGCTCAACGATGCGAGCAGCGGCGACGCGACGGCCGCGTTCGCCGGTGCCGAGCTGCGGTCGCCGACCGTCGGCACACCGCCGGTGTTCCCCGATCTTCGCGGCAAGGCTCACGCCACGTCGGTGGTCCGGCTCTCGTCGTACGATCCGGGGGCCCGGGTCGTCGTCGCCGAGCCGGTGCTGTTCCTGACCGGTCCCGAGTACTGCACGATGTTCAAGATCAAGCAGAGCGACGGCCGCTGCGAGACGGAGTGGACGACCGTGGACAGCCACCTCAGGCTCACGCTGCCGGTGACCGGCGATCCGGTGCTCCACTCCTTCGACGACCCCTCCGGACAGGAGCGCTGCAACGGCTCGATGGCGACCGGCAGCACCTGCCCGACCAAGCCGGACGCGTTCCTGAAGTGGCTGAAGGGCAGCGGCGTCGACCTGGTCGCGGTCACGGTCAGCGACGGACGGGTCGCCAAGATGGCGGAGATGTACACGCCGTGACCGTTCTCGAGCCCGCCGCCCGGGCGTTCGCCGACGCCACGGCCGGCCCGCCCTACCCGTACGACGTCCCGGTGGCCGACGGCCGGCACCACCTCGACTCGCTGCAGTCCGGTGCCCCGGTGGTGTCGGCCTCGATCGAAGACCTGGTCATCGCGTCCGGCGTGCGGATCCGGATCTACCGGCCGCCGGGGGTGCGCGGACTGCTGCCGGTCGTCGTCTACACGCACGGCGGTGGCTGGGTGGTCGGGGGCACGCGGACCCACGACCGGCTGGTGCGGGAGCTGACCGTCCGCTCCGGGGCGGCGTTGGTGTTCGTCAGCTATTCGCTGTCACCCGAGGCGGTCTACCCGGCCGCGCTCGAGGAGGTCTACACGACCCTGACCTGGATCGCCGCGGAAGGGTTCGCCCACGACCTCGACTTCTCGCGGATGGCGGTGGCCGGCGACTCGGCCGGCGGCGCGATCACCGCGGCCGTCACGCTGCTGCTCAAGCAGCGGGGTGGGCCACGCCTGGCCGCCCAGCTGCTCTACTACCCGGTCACCGACGCGTCCTTCGACACCGGGTCCTATCGCGCGTTCGCCACCGGCTACTGGCTTCGCCGCGACGCCATGGAGTGGTTCTGGGATCAGTACGCGCCGGACGCCTCACGGCGTGCGGAAATGACCGCGTCGCCCCTGAGGGCGACCGTCGATGATCTCGCCGGACTCCCGCCGGCCCTGGTCGTCACCGCGGAAGCGGATGTCCTGCGGGACGAGGGTGAGGCCTACGCGGCCGCGCTGCGGACGGCCGGCGTCGACGTGACCGCGGTGCGCTATCTCGGGATCACGCACGACTTCGTCATGCTCAACGCGCTCAAGGACACGGCGGCGGCCCGCGCCGCCACCGCCCAGGGCGCCGCGTTCCTCGCCGGTCACCTCTCCCGGTAGGTGGCCGCGATGGTCTCCGCGTAGGCGGCGAACTGGTCGGCCAGCCGGTGGTTGACGAACTGCAGCTGGTTCTCGGCGTTCTTCTGCGCGTTGGCGCTGAAGTTGTAGCTGCCGGTGGCCAGGTGGCCGTCGGCGACCAGGATCTTGCTGTGCATGAAGTCGTGGACGCTGGTCGGCGTGTAGGGCTTGGAGGGCTTGGCGACCAGGCGGTCCTGGAGCAGCTTCCAGTGGCCGAGCACATCGGCGTCATGCCACTGCCCGGCGATCGGGCCCATCTGCCCGCCGTCGTACGCCCCCGACACCTCGACGCCCCGGTTGACCGCGTCGGCCAGGGCGGTCAGCAGCGGATGCGACGTGATCACCATCGAGGCGAGCACGATCCGGCGGCGCGCGGCCGTGACCTGCTGCACCAGGTAACTGTCGATGCCCGTACCGTCGGCGGGCGCGAAATCCCAGCCCAGCCGGACCCCGCCCACCGTCGTGGTGCCGGCGTCGCCGGCGCCCGTGCCGGTGATGCGCCCGGCCGCCCACAGCTGATCAAATCGGCCCGGTAGCCGGCCGCGAGCGGGCTCGACGGGATCGTCAGGAGGTTGTTCTCCTGCCGGCTCCAGGCGTCGTCGGTCCAGTTGGCCGAGCCGGTCCACACCGCGGCGTGCCGGTGCCCGACATCCCGCACGATGTACTTCGAGTGCATCAGCTGCCCGGACGGCGCGGTGATCGCCTTGGTCCGCACCGCGGTGCCGTCGAAGTGCTCCTTGACCCAGTCGGCGGTGCCGACCGGAGCGGGGTCGGCGGCCAGCGCGGCGAACGTGGCCTGGGTCGCCTCGGCCGGCTTCCCGGCGTCGTAGGCCAGGCGCACCTGGACACCCCGCCCGGCCGCCGCGGTCAGCGCGGTCACGACGGGTTCGGCGAGGGCGGGGGAGAGGCGGAAGTCGTAGATGGCCAGGTCGAGGGAGTGTTTCGCTTGCTCCAGGAAGGCGGCAAACCGTGCGGCGACGCTGCTTGCCTGATCTTGGTCGCCGCCATGTTTGATGTCACGTAACAGCAGGACGTCGAGCATGCCTCCAGAGCAGCACGTCCCCGGTTGAAGCGCAGTCCCCTGGATGACAGGCTGTCGACCATGAAGGTGCTGCTGCCCGACTCGATCCCGCTCGACCTGGATCTGCCGGGGGCGGTGATCTACCCGGTCGACCAGCCGCTCGACGACTCTCTGCTCGACGCCGACGCGCTGGTCGCGTGGGGCAACCCGGGCTGGCAGCTGCGCGACGCCGCGGCACGGCTCACCCGGGTGCGCTGGGTGCAGACGCTGGCCGCCGGGCCGGACGCGGTGCTGGCGGCCGGATTCGGGCCCGATGTGGTGATCACCTCGGGCGCGGGGCTGCACGACAAGACGGTCGCCGAGCACACGCTGGCGCTGGTCCTGGCCGCGGCGCGACGGCTCAACCTGCTCGTCCGAGCCCAGATCGGGCACCGGTGGGCGGCCGAGCTGGGCGGCTTGCAGCCGGTCCGCGACACCTCCAACTTCCGTACGCTGCGGGACGCCCACGTGGTGATCTGGGGTTTCGGCGGCATCGCGGCAACCTTGGCGCCGTTACTGGCGGCCCTGGGAGCGCGGGTGACCGGCGTGGCGCAGTCCGAGGGCACCCGCCACGGCTTCCCGGTCGTGACGGCCGCTGCCTTGCCCACCCTGCTGCCGGCCGCCGACGTGCTGATCAACATCCTGCCGGCCTCCGACTCCACCCGCCGGATCGTGGACGAGGCGGTGCTCGGTCTGCTGCCGGCCCACGCCTGGCTGGTCAACGTGGGCCGCGGCGCCACGGTGGACGAGCAGGCGCTGCTCGCGGCGCTGCGCGACGGCCGCCTGGCCGGGGCGGCGCTCGACGTCTTCGAAACCGAGCCCCTGCCCGAGACGTCGGGCCTGTGGGACGAGCCGAACGTGCTGATCACCCCGCATGCGGCGGGCGGGCGGCCGCTGGGCGCCGCCGAGCGCATCCGCTCCAACTACGAGGCGCTGGTGGCCGGCCGGCCCCTCTCCCACGTGGTCTCCTGACTCGTCAGCTCAGCCGCAGCACCCGGAAGCCGCTCACCTCCAGCTGGGACCGACGGGAGTTGATCCCACCGAGCCCGCCGGTGATGTACCGGTTGTCGGTGGCCGTCGCGACCTGGGCCCCGTCGACCAGGAATCGGATCACGTTGCCGTCGGCCTCCATCCGGAAGGTGTGCGAGCCGGTGCCCACGTCGACCTGATAGCCGTCGGCCAGTTTGCCGTCGTTGCTGTACGACGTGTTGCCGGCACTGATCCAGGTCTTGCCGTCCGCGTCGACGATGCCGATATAGCCGTCGTCGCCGGCCGAGTGCCGGAGCACGAGGCCGAACATGTCGGCCTTCACCACCTGGATGCGCGCCTCCACCGCGTAGTCCGCGACTGTCCGCGTGTCGTACGGCGCGAAGATGGTCGAGTCCCAGGCCGTGCCGTCGCTGAGAAGTTCTCCCCGCAGCGTCTTCCACGACGAGTCGCCGGCCCAGCCGTTGAGGCCCGGCGACCAGTCGGCGGCGTAGAGCGCCGGCCCGCTCGCCGGCGTGGCCGGCGTGGCCGTTCCGCCGGGCGTCTCGCCGGCGGCCGGGGCGACTCGCAGGTTGACCGCGCCCGCGTTGTCGCCGAGGCACCGGTCGTCGTCGTTGATCCGGAACTGCAGCTGCCCGGACGCCGGCGCCGTGAAGGTCCCGCTGTGCGAGACCGGGAACGGCGCGCTCCCGCCCACGCGGGCCAGCAGGTGCCCGTACGTCTGATCGGCGAGAATCTTGCAGCCCTGGTAGATCTCGCGATCGGCGGCCGCGTCGTACCCGTCGATCCCCACCAGGGCGAGGCCCGGAGATCCCACCGTCCAGGTCCCCGACCGGTAGTCGACGGTGAATGCCTGCCCGGCCGCCAACTCCAGGGGCGCCGTCTGCCATCCGGTTTCCGACCGGACCGTCATGTCGCCCGAGGCCGCCGACGCCGGCGCCTCCGCGGTCGCGCCCAGCAGCACGCCCAGTGCCATCGCTGCCCTGACCAGGACTTTCCTCATCCCGGAACGCTAACGCCGGGCCACCGACCGGAACGGCGGTTCGCCTGGACAACCTCGGTCTGTTGATTTGGGGCGCCGATCACGGTGCCGCTACAGGTCGTGCAGATATCGGCGGACCGCGTCCAGGTCGGTCGGTCCGGCGATCAGCCCCACGTAGCCGTCGGGGCGGACCAGGGTCAGCGTGTCCGACCCCTCGATGACGTGGGCCTTCACCAGGTCCGATGTTTCGTCCTTGACGACCGGCGGGCCCAGCAGGGTGAAGTGCGGGCCCCGGAGCAGGTCGAAGAGCCGCCCGTCGCCGGTCTTTCCGTCCGGCATGCGGTCGCCCGCCTGGGGGCCGTCCGGGCGGGTCACGTGCTGGCGGGAGAGGCGGCTCCACGGGTACTTCAGGGCCAGCTGGCTCAGGTCGCGCGCGGCGTCGGCATCCAGGCCGCCGCCCTCGCGCCGGATGGCGTCCAGGACCAGGTCGAGGACCTCCGAGGTGATGCTCAGCAGCTGGCTCGCGATCGGGAGGCGCTCCCGCGCGTACGTCTCCAGCAGGCGGCCCGCGGCGTGGCCCCGCACGACCAGGCCCAGCTTCCAGCCGAGGTTGTAGGCATCCTGGATGCCGGTGTTCATGCCCAGGCCGCCGGCGATCGGGTGGACGTGGGCGGCGTCGCCGGCGAGGAAGACGCGGCCGGTCTGGAGGCGGTCGACCATGCGGACCTGGACGCGGTAGGTGGAGCGCCAGGTCAGGTTGTGCAGGCGGACGCCGGGGACGGCGGCGATGCGGTCGAAGGTCTGCTGGAAGCGTTCGAGGGTGGGTTCGAGCGGGTTGCCGTTCCCGTCCAGCTCGTGGGAGGTCTGGACCTGGAACGATGCCGTGCCGGGCAGCGGGCACAGCATGATGCCGCCGGCCGGGGTGAACCACTGGTGCCAGGCGTCGCGGGTCAGGCCGTCGACCTCGACGTCGCCGACGGCCATCAACTGGACGTCGGGGGTCTCGCCGCGGAGCCTCAGGCCGAGCACCTTGCGTACGGTGCTCCGGCCGCCGTCGCAGGCGGCCAGGTAGCGTGCCCGGATCCCGGCCGCCGTGACGCCGTCGGCGTCCTGGTCGAGGGCGGTGAGCTCGGTGCCCCGCTCGACCTCGACGCCGAAACCGGCCAGGCGCCCGCGGAGGATCCGCTCGACGCGCCACTGCGGGATCATCAGGCCCACCGGGTACGGGATCTCGTCGGTGGGCTCGCGGCCGGCCTCCGGGTCGGCCTCGCTGATGACCTGAGTGCCCCGATATCTGCGGTGCGGCAGATGGGTGACGCCGCCGGCCAGAGTTTCGTCGATCACGCCCAGGTCGTCGAGGACCTCCAGGGTGCGCGGGCTGAGGCCCTTGCCGCGGGAGCCGTGCGGGAACTCGGCGCTCTTGTCGATGATGCGGACGTCGACGCCGCGGCGGGCGAGGTCGCACGCGAGCGTCAGGCCGGTCGGGCCGGCCCCTACCACCAGTACGTCGGTCACCTCCGCATCGAACCGTTACCCGGTTAAAAAAGCAACCCGGTAACGTTTGTTACCCTGTCGGGGTGACGTCACCGGCCGGCCTGCGCGCCCGCAAGAAGGCCCGCACCCACGACGCGATCGCCGACGCGGCCATCGCGCTGTTCCTGGCGCGTGGCTTCGACCAGGTCTCGATCAACGATGTGGCGGCGGCGGCCGAGGTGTCGAAGCCGACGCTGTTCCGGTACTTCCCGAGCAAGGAAGATCTGGTCCTCCACCGGTTCGCCGATCACCAGGGTGAGGCGGCCCGCATCGTGTCGTCTGAGAAGACGGAGCCGATCGCGGCGTTGCACGAGCACTTCCGGGCCGGGCTGGACGCCTTCGACCCCGTCACCGGGTTGAACGACCACCCGGCCGTGGTCGCCTTCCACCGCCTGGTTTTCGGCACTCCTTCGCTGGCCGGGCGGCTGACGCAGTATGTGCAGGCGGACGAGGAGGCGCTGGCGGCGGCTCTCGGCGGCGGCATCGAGGCTCAACTGCGGGCGGCGCAGATCCTGGTGACGCAGCGGGTGCTGGCGCGGGCCAACTGGCAGAAGATCGCGGACGGCCGGAGTGCGGCGGCGGTGCGGCCGGAGGCCTTCGCGGACGCGGATCTCGCCTTCGGCCGCCTGCTGTCGGCCTAGAGGCCCCCGTGGTCGCCTCGGCAGCCGCTCGATAGCCGGCTCGGCGGCGGCTCGGCTCGATGTCGGCTCGGCTCGATGTCGGCTCGGCGGGTCGGCTCGGGGGGTCGGCTCGGCGGCCGAGTCCGGGTGGCGGACTCCGGGCGGCCTGGCCGGTGGGCTTGCGGCGCCGGATCGGTCCGAACGGCCGTTCGGTGTCGCCGGGGGTGGTCTACTGGCGGGATGCACCGACGCCGGGTGCTGGCCGGCATGGCCGCGTTGCTGCTGCCCGCAGGATGCGCCGCGCCCCGCCCCCAGGATCCCGCGCCGCCGTCCCCGCCGCCGCCCTCGGAGTACGCCTGGTTCCCGGCCGGCAGCGGACTGGTCAAGGTCTACACCCTGACGTGGGTCGAAGCCCTGTCACCGGACGCCGTCGCGTCGCGCGCGGGCGCCCGGCGCCTCGGGACGCGACGGTGGCCGGCGGGCGGCTGGAAAACCCTGCCCGGCACCAGAGCGAACGAGACCGTCGTGGCGGTCACCCGGGCCCACGGCTGGGCGCTCATGGTCGAGGACTCGGCCAACGCGATCGGCGCCGCCGACAACACCATCGGCAAACTGTCGAAGGGCACGCGGCTGGTCACGTTCTCGCACAACTATCAGGCGGCCGACCGGTTCGTGCTCGCCTCGGACGGCACGATCCTGGTCGACTTCGACCCCGGCTATCCGCCCGACCGCGTGGGCACCGAGCCCGACCTGCTGGTCGGCGACATGCGCGCCGTCGGCCTCAACACGAGCGCCGTCGACGCCGCCCTCGCACAGCCCGAGCCGGCGATGCTCGCGCTGACCGAACGCGTGACCGGCGTCCCGCTGACCCGGCACCTGCTGCGGGACTCGGCCTATCTGGCCGCCGCGGTCACCGTCCGGTCGAGCGACGACAGCCAGCAGTAGAGGCGGCCGGGCGGTTACTGACCTTCGACGAGTCTCGCCAGCCGGTCGAGCGACGCGTGCAGCATGGCGGCCGTGGTCGCGCGGGCCCTCACGAGACGGGCCTCGTCGTGCAGCCGGGTCCAGTCGTAGGTGTGGGTCACCCGGGTGCCACCGCCGTCGACCGGCTCCAGAACCCAGCGCCACAGGTGCCCGGGCGGCGTCCGGCCGGGCTCGCTCGGCTGCCACGCGATGCGCCGGCCCTCCTCGAACTCGACGACGTGGTTCTCCCGCACCGAGCCCTTGGTCAGCACCATGACGAACACGTCACCGACCGCCCGCACCCGCTGTCCCTCGGCGGCCCGGGCCAGGTTGTCGTTGCCGTCCCACGCCGGCTGCCGGGCCGGGTCGGCGATGAGCTCGAAGATCGCCGCCGCACTGGCGGCGATGTCGCGGCTGGTGGTGATCACCTGGTCGTCTGCCTCGGAGCTCGTCACCGGGCCATCCAACCACCCCGCCCGCTAGGCGGCCGAACTCGCGCGCACCTGAAGGGTCGTCGGGAAGGTCTGCCGCCACGAGAACACGGCCTGGTGGTCGACCAGCGCCCTGGTCGCGGCCGTTGCCATCTGCTCGACCGGCTGGTGGACCGAGGAGAGGGGCGGGATGGTCAGCGCGGTGATCAGGCTGCCGTCGAAGCCGACCACGGCGACGTCGTGGGGGATGCGGCGGCCCGCCTCGGCCAGGGCCTGCATGGCGCCGGCGGCCATCAGGTCGCAGCCGACGAAGACGGCGTCGAGGTCGGGGTCGTGGGCGAGGAGGCGGTGCACCTGCTCGTAGCCGGTCTCGCGGCGGAACGGGCCCACGTAGGAGCGGGAGGGCAGGCCCACGTCGTCCATCGCCGCGTGGTAGCCGGTGCGGCGGTCGACGGCGCACGGGCTGCGGTCGGGGCCGTGGACGGCGGCGATGTGGCGGCGGCCGGTCTCGTAGAGGTGGCGGACGGCCGCCCGGGCGCCGTCGCGGTTTTCCGGGACGATCGACGGGACGCCAGGGGCAGAGCGGCCCATCGAGACCACGCGGGTGCAGCGGGAGTAGAACTCGCCGCCCAGCTCGGGTGTCACGTTGACCAGCAGGACGCCCAGGCTGACCGCGTCGGCGACGCGGGACAACAGGGCGGCCGCCCCGGCCTCGTCGACCACGTGCAGGCGGAGGTGGGCGTCGGTGTCGGCGATGCCCTCCAGCAGGCCGGTCGTGACGCGGCTGTAGAACGGGTTGGCGCCGAAGCGGGACGCGTTTTCCTCGATCACGACCAGGTCGATCGCGTCACCGTAGCCGGAGGCGAGGGCGCGGGCGGTCGGGTCGGGGCGGTAGCCGAGGCGGTCGATCACGTGGCGTACGTGCTCGCGGGTCGCCGGCGCGACGCCGGGCGCATTGTTGATGACCCGCGAGACCGCGGCCTTGGAGACGCCCGCCGCGGCGGCGACGTCGTTGACCGTGGGCCTCTTCCGTGTCACGGGCCGGAGTCTAATCCTGACCCCCGACAATCCCGGACGCGTTTTCCGCCGCCGGGCGCCACCCCCGCCCGTGTTGGGAGGGGGTGGAGTCAACCACCCACCTACGACACTTTCCGAGGCCTGTCCACCGCCGCCGCTGCCTCGAGCGTCGAACGAAACGCGAGGGCAACGGGGGACGCCGCGCCCGCGACCCGCTGGGCGGTGAAGATCGTGCGGTGCGGAGTGCCGGGCAGCGTGAGCAGGCGGCACGACGTGGAACGGCCGGCCCAGACCAGGTCGGGGATCAGGGCGACGGCGTTGCCCGACTCGACCAGGCGGATGTGGGCCTGCAGGTCGGCGGTCTCGTAGCGGACGTCCGGCTCGAAGCCGGCGCCGCGGCACAGCTGCTCGGCGAAGTGGCGGGACGCGGCACCGCGCGGCTCCATCACCCACGGCATGCCGCGGGCGGTCGCGAGCGAGTCGACCGGGTGCAGGGAGGCCGAGGCCGCGGGCAGCGCCAGCCGGATCTCGTCGGTGGTCAGCGGCCGGCGGTCGAGGCCGGGGTGGTGTGGGGCGGCGTGGGCCGGGTACTGCTCGGCGATGACCATGTCGAAGTCGCGGGCCCAGGTCTCGCGCAGCGCCTCCTCGGGTTCCCGCTGCACCATCTCGACCCGGACGTCGGGGTAGTGCTCGGCGAGCGAACGCAGCGTCGCCGGCATCAGCGCGAGGGCCGCCGACTGGAACACCGCGACCCGGACGGTGCCGCTGACCCGGGTCGCCGCGGCGTGCAGGCGGGCCTCGGCGCGTTCGAGGGTGTCGAGGACCTCGGCGACCGAGTCGACCAGGACCTCGGCCTGCGGGGTCAGCTGGACGCGGCGGCCGGCCTTGCGCAGCAGCGGGGTTCCGGCTTCCTTCTCCAGCAGGCTGAGCTGCTGGGACACTGCGGACGGGGAGAAGTTGAGGGCCTCGGCGACGGCGGCCAGGGTGCCCCGGACGGCGAGTTCGCGCAGGAGCACGAGGCGGCGGATCTCGAGCATGGAAACGGCCCCCAAAGGGTAAGCGGAACTGAAGAATACCCGTCATGAATCATCGCTTTTCCTGATGCAAACGCGGATCGAGACTTGTCCCATGCATGACACCGACCACCGGCCGGTCACCGCCGCGCCGGAAGACAACGACCTCGCCCACGAGGCGATCGCGCTGGTCCGCCGCTGGCTCGAAGAGGCGGCCAAGGTTCCGGTCGACGGTTCGGCGGCGCAACTGGCCGGCCTGCTGCGCGACCCGAAGGGACTCGAGTTCGCGGTCGGCTTCGTCGACGGGGTGATCAGGCCCGAGGACGTACGCGTCAGTGCGAAAGCCCTCCGGGAGCTGGCGCCCGCGGCACCCGGCTTCCTCCCGGTTCCCTTGCGGGCCGCCGTCCGCCTCGGCGGAGGCCTCGCGCCGGCGATGCCCGGCGTGGTCGTGCCGATCGCCCGCCGCGTCCTGCGCCGGATGGTCGGCCACCTCGTGGTGGACGCGACCGACGCGAAGCTCGGCAAGGCGATCTCCCGTTTGAAAAATAAAAAAGACGTCCGCCTCAACATCAACCTGCTCGGCGAGGCGGTGCTGGGCCGGGGCGAGGCGAAACGACGGCTCGAGGAGACCGAGCGGCTGCTCGCCCGCGACGACGTCGACTACGTGTCGATCAAGGTGTCGGCGACCGTGCCGCCGCACAGCCCGTGGGCGTTCGAGGAGGCGGTCGACGACATCGTCGAGCAGCTCACGCCCCTCTTCACGCTGGCCGCGACCGCGACGACGCCGAAGTTCGTCAACCTCGACATGGAGGAGTACAAGGACCTCGACCTCACCGTCGCGGTCTTCACCCGGCTCCTCGACCGGCCCGAGTTCGAACAGCTCGAGGCCGGCATCGTCCTGCAGGCGTACCTGCCGGACGCGCTCGCCGCGATGACGCGCCTGCAGGACTGGTCGGCCGCCCGGCGCGCCCGAGGGGGCGCGGGCGTGAAGGTACGCCTGGTCAAGGGGGCCAACCTCCCGATGGAGCAGGTCGAGTCGTCGCTGCACGGCTGGCCCCTCGCCACGTGGGGCAGCAAGCGCGAGACCGACACCAACTACAAGCGGGTGCTCGACTGGGCGCTCCACCCGGACCGCATCCGCAACGTGCGGCTGGGCGTGGCGGGCCACAACCTGTTCGACGTCGCGTACGCCTGGCTGCTCGCCGGACGCCGGGGCGTCCGCGACGGGGTCGAGTTCGAGATGCTCCTCGGCATGGCCGAGGGGCAGGCCGAGGTGGTACGCCGCGAGGTCGGCGGTCTGCTGCTCTACACCCCGGTCGTACGCCCGGAGCAGTTCGACGTCGCGATCGCCTACCTGGTGAGGCGGCTGGAGGAGGGGGCGAGCAGCGACAACTACATGTCGGCGGTGTTCGACCTGTCGGCCAACGAGGAGTTGTTCGCCCGCGAGCAGGACCGTTTCCTGGCCGCACTGGCCGGTCTCGACGGCGAGGTGCCGTCGCCGCACCGGATCGCCGACCGTTATGCCGCGATCGAGCCGCCGCGGCCGGGGCACTTCGACAACACGCCCGACACCGACCCGGCGGTCGCGACAAATCGGGCTTCGGTCCGTGCGCTTCTCGCGCGGGTGCCCGACTCCAAGATCGGAGTCGACGCGATCGACGCGGCCCGGATCTCCGACCAGGGCGTCCTCAACGAGGTTCTGCACACCGCCGCCGAGGCCGGAGAAGCCTGGGGCGCCCTCAGCGGCGCGATCCGGGGCGAGATCCTGCACCGCGTCGGCGACGCCCTCGAAGCACACCGCGACGAGCTGATCGAGGTCATGGCGGCCGAGGCCGGCAAGACCGTCGACCAGGGTGACCCCGAGGTGTCCGAGGCGATCGACTTCGCCCACTACTACGCCGAACTGGCCCGCGAACTCGACCAGGTCGACGGCGCCACCCACGTCCCGGCGCGGCTCACGCTGGTCACGCCACCCTGGAACTTCCCGGTCGCCATCCCGGCCGGTTCGATGCTGGCCGCCCTGGCCGCCGGCTCCGCCGTCGTGATCAAGCCGGCCGGCCCGGCCGAGCGCTGCGGCGCGGTCCTCGCCTCGATCGTCCAGAGTGCGCTCGACGACCCGCGGGTGCTCACCCTGCTGCAGGTCGACGAGCAGGGGCTGGGCAAGGAGCTCGTCAGCCACCAACTGGTCGACCGGGTCGTGCTGACCGGGGCGTACGAGACGGCCGAGCTGTTCCGCTCGTTCCGGCCCGACCTGCCGCTGCTCGCCGAGACCAGCGGCAAGAACGCCATCATCGTCACCCCGAGCGCCGACCTCGACCTCGCGGTCAAGGACGTGGTCGCCTCCGCGTTCGGGCACGCCGGCCAGAAGTGCTCGGCCGCCTCGCTGGTCGTGCTGGTCGGCTCGGTCGCCACCTCCCGCCGCTTCCGCACCCAGCTGCTGGACGCCGCGTCGTCGCTCACCGTCGGCCCGCCGAGCGACCCGCGCAGCCAGGTCGGCCCGGTCGTCGAACCGGCGGCCGGCAAACTCCTGGAGGGCCTGACCACACTCGGGCCGGGCGAGAAGTGGCTGCTCAAACCGTCGCAGCTGGACGACGAGGGCAAGCTGTGGACGCCGGGCATCCGCGACGGCGTACGCCGCGGCTCCGACTACCACAGGATCGAATACTTCGGCCCGATCCTCGGCATCATGACCGCCGACACCCTCGACGAGGCGATCGACCTCGTCAACGAGGTCGACTTCGGCCTCACCTCGGGCATCCACTCGCTCGACGAGGACGAGGTGCGCACCTGGATCGACCGGATCCAGGCCGGCAACCTCTACGTCAACCGCGGCATCACCGGCGCCATCGTGCGGCGGCAGCCCTTCGGCGGCTGGAAACGGTCGGCGGTCGGCCCCGGCACCAAGGCTGGCGGACCCAACTACCTGGTCGGCCTCAGCGGGTGGCGGTCCGCGCCGTCGGGCGTCGACACCCCGATCGGGACGGCTTCCGTGCGTACGCTCCTGGAAGCCGCAAGGGAAACGCTCAGCCCGACCGACCTGGCCTTCGTGACCCGCGCGGCGCGCAGCGACGCGGCGGCGTGGGAGCGTTCGTTCGGCGTGGCGGCCGACGTCTCGGGCCTGAGCGCGGAACGCAACGTGCTGCGCTACCTGCCCCACCCGGTGACCATCCGGCTGGCCTCCGGGGGCTCCGTGGCCTCGCTGGTGCGGGTCGTGGCGGCCGGTCTGCTGTCGGGGGCGCCCTTGACGGTCTCGGTGGCTTCACCGCTGCCGCTGTCACTGCCGATTCCGGTCACGGTCGAGGACGACGCCGCCTTCGCCGCCGGGCTCACCTCCGGGCGGGTGCGTCTCATCGACGGCTCGGCGGCCGAGCTGGCCGCCACCACCGGCGGACGGCCCGACCTGGCGGTCTGGGCCGGACCGGTCACCGAGGCCGGGCGGATCGAGCTGCTGCCTTTCGTACGCGAACAGGCCGTCAGCATCACGGCGCACCGTTTCGGCAACCCGGACCGGCTGGCCTACGACGTCCTCTGATCGGGGGGCCGCGCCGATCGCGAATACCGGGTTGACCTGGAGTGCGCTCCAGGTGCCAAGGTCCTGGGCATGACTCTTGTGCTCGGGGCGATGATGTTCGGTACCCGGATCGACGAGGCGACCTCGTTCGCGCTGCTCGACCGGTTCGTGGAACGCGGTGGCGGGTGGATCGACACCGCCGACTGCTACGCGTTCTGGGCCAGCGGAACCGGCCGCGGGGGTGACAGCGAGCGGGTGCTCGGCCGTTGGCTGGCCGCCCGCCCCGGCGTCCGGTCCCGGGTGCGCATCGCGACCAAGCTCGGCGCCGAACCGGCCGAGCCCGGCTCGTGGCCGCACCGGCGGGAAGGGCTGTCGCCGGACGCCGTACGGGCCGCGTTCGCCGGCAGCCTCGACCGGCTCGGCGTCGACCGGGTCGACCTGCTGTGGCTGCACCAGGAGGACCGGTCGGTGCCGATCGCCGACACGGTCGACGCGCTCGCCGGGCTGCCGGCCGACCGGTACGGCTTCTCGAACTTCCCGGCCTGGCTGGTCGAACGGGCCCGCGCGCACGCGCCGTCGCTGCCGCTGGACGCGCTGCAGCTCAACGCGACCTACCTGCGGCCGCGGCCGGGCACGCTGCCGCCGGGCGTCGAGCACCGGTTCGGCGTCCTGAGCGACGAGCAGGCCGACTACGCGGCCGAGCACGGGATGTCGGTGTGGGCGTACACGCCGCTGCTGTCGGGGGCGTACGACAACCCGGCCAAGGAGATCCCGTCGGTCTACGACCACCCCGGCAACACGGCCCGGCTGCGCGCCCTCGACGAGGTGGCCGGCGCGGTCGGGGCGACACGCGGGCAGGTCGTGCTGGCGTGGCTGGTGAGCCGCGGCATCACCCCGATGCTCGGCGGCAGCAAGCTCGACCAGCTCGACAGCGCGCTGGACGGCGCCGCCCTTCAGCTGAGCGCCGATCACCGGGAGCTGCTCGACGCCGCCGACCGGTCGGAATGGGCGAGTCCCTACAACAAGTGAGTCAGCGCCGCCAGCACCTCGGGCCGGTGCGAATCGCCGACCTGCAGGTGATCCTCGCCCGGGAAGACGACCAGCTCGGCGTCGGCGATTCGCTCGTCGAGGTCGCGCAGACCCGCCTGCCAGACGTTCTCGACGAGGTGGCGCATGCCGGCCCGGGCGCCGGCGAGGTCGCCGTCGTCGAGGCGGGCGAGACAGGCCCGTTCCTCCGGTTCGGTCGACGGTCGGCCAGCTCCCGCCACGGCCCGGGTCCGGCGACCACGCCGACGGCTCGCACCCGCCGCGGATCGGCGGCCGCGGCCGCGACGGCGAACGGGCCACCCCCGGACGACCCGACCACGGCGTACTCGTCGAACCCGAGCAGGGTGGCCAGGTCGGCGACGTCGCGGCCGAC